>CAJUGT010000011.1:0-23971 GCA_910586435.1 uncultured Acetatifactor sp.
AAAATTGCTTTCTGACAGCTGTGTGTCACAATTTGTGGTAGATTGGACCCAAATGTTTCTCATCTGTTCCCCAAAAAGCTCTGCATATTTCCCATCTCCCTGATATTATCAATCCATTGATATATCATCTGCCTGTTATAAACCGGATTCCCCTCTTCATCCCTCTCTCTTTCCATAGCGCATGCCATCAATGCGTATTCATTTTCCAGCGAAGTATGGAAGACACCTTTATCATCCGTGTTAATTGATACATTAACCTGCGGGCATTCCCTGATTTGTTCCGCATCCCAGGTCAAATCTTTATTGTATAGCCTTACCACAGGATGTTCCGAATATTTTGTCATGGTGCTGATTGCGAAATTGGAGGAGGGATTTGCCTCTATTCCTATACCCTTGGAGGCAAAATTCCTGCCCATAGCTTTCTGAACTGCCGCCACGCCTTCCACATAAAAGGGCGGAACATATTTCTGTATGCTTTTCTTCCCATTCTTCCTTACATCCCAGTCATAATGATAAAGCCAGTATAGATTTACCACTTCTTTGCGCTTTCTGTTATGGGGCTTTTCCGGGAATTTTCTGTTAATAAGCCATTCCCTGCCATAAAACACCCCTTCTTTGTCAAACTGATTTGTTATGTACAGCTCCGGATCGTCCCCTCTGAGCTTCCACGCCTCATAGTAGGTGTTAATATCAAAATACAGTTCTCTGTTCCCACGCCTTGTATGCAGGTATATCTCCATAAAATACAGGCGGAATTCCTGCCGCAGCCATTCCCGCAGATTTTCAGCCCCCTCTATATTATATTCCGTCAGTTTATGATACAGCCATACAACATTGTCCAGATAATCCTGCCGCTTCAGGACAATGGTATTTTCCTTGAATTGATACCATTTTACCGCATCAAGCCCCAATACCGTGCCATGGCCGATGCGATCCCCGCACCGCAGGTTCAGGAACAGGATTGCTTCGTCCACAGCCCTTAACCCATCCACTATATCCAGGAAATCCTCACCCACATGATAGGTCATCCGCAGCTGGCATATTTTTTCCGTCCCGGGAATATCCTCCACCGTATGATTGGCAAGAAACCGAAACACTGTGGCAAATACCTCCGGTCTGCAGCCAATCTCCTGGGCACAGGCGTCTATGCCCAACACCCTGGAGGCCTGGGCGCGATAATTCTCCCTGAACAGGGCAATTTCATTGGCAATCTGTTCCAGCTTCCATCTTTTTTCGTAATGCCTGCAACGGCGCCCGTCAAAATGCTCCCAATCCCCCAACTCTTCTTCCTGAGACTTGGAAAAGTGAAATACATAATAATATTCAAATTCCGGAAATCCCTCCTTCCTCCGCTGGATGATTTCATCCATCCTTTGAATCCATATCGCATTGGAGGCAGCCTTCTCTTTCGGCGTAACTCTCATCTCCAGGCATCTGATGTTTCCCTTGTTGACACTGCCAAACACCGCTGTCTCCACCATACGTTCCACATTTTTATAAATGTTTTTCCGTTTAGTATATATATGGAAATTCTCAAAGCCAACCGTTTGATTGGTCTGGATGATCTCGTTCCGCACACTTTGTTTCAGCACCAGATAGGCGTAAAACCAATTGTAATATTTTTCAGCCCTGCTGCCTTTTGCCGCCTCATGCTCCAGCTCTTCCGCCAGCATCCGGTACATCAGCCAGCGTTCTCCCACCGCCCAACGGTTCTGCGGCTCTGCCATCCCTACATTTTCCACTGAATACAGAGCATAATCCGCAAGCTCACCCATTCCTTTCCAGAAAGCCAGGTCTTTGATCCTGTCAACCATCTTCTGAATATCATGGCAGCGTTCCACTATGTCTCTCCGACCGGAAATCAGTTCTTCTATTTCCATTTCCGTAAGGGGTTCTTCCATTCTCCCTTCTGTAAGAGAACCTTCCATTCCCCTTTCGGTAAAAGAACCTTCCATTCCCCCTTCCGTAAAGGTTCCTCTCATATCCCTGCCGCTAAACAGTCCACTCATTTCACTTTCCAAATGCCCATTCCCTCTTGGAGCATCCCTCTCTATCAGATAGCGTACAAGACATATCCGTATTAATGCAGCTTTCATCACTCCCACTGCAAAGGAATCTTCTGAATAATTCTTGCCGTAATGCTCCTTTGTCATCCTGCGCTGCTTTTCTACCAATTCTCCCCACTGGGCCAAGACTGCATTATCCACATCATTCATAAATGAAATCCAAATCAGATGAAAAGCAGGCGCTGATCCAAACATATGAAAATGGTTCTCAGACAATCCCTTTCTCATAATCCGATCCAACTGTGTGTTATTATGACCTATGGTAAAATCCCATCCAAAATTATCATGTCTTTTCCCATAACGCCTGCAATGCGCTGCAAGAAAAGCACACACCAGCAGGTCCTCCTCCACATGCTGGCTGATTTCCCTGAGCCGAAGCAGATTTCCGTACTGGCACAACACTTCATTATCTTCCAAGGTAAGGAGCTGCTCAGACAGCTCCTCCAGCGCCGCAAAAACATTCAGACCTCCCCTTCGTTCCATTCCTGCGTAAGGATGCCCCTCTTCCTGAATACTGTCCTGGATATATTGATACAATTGATTGTCTTCTGTGTCACTGTATTGCCGAAGATACACCCTTGACAGTCCTGCGAATTCCTCTTTTGGAAAATTATCATAGGAAATTATCCTATTAATAATTTCCCGTGCTGTGACAGAATGATAATACATCCTGACAATATGATCCAAATGATACATATCCTTCCCCTATTCCTGGTACTTCCTCCCATGTTTCGCGCCAGTTCCGGCCTGCATTGGCGGATATTCCTTTGCTGTTTCAGCGTTTCCTCCCATGCTTTGTACCAGTTCCGGCAATACATTGTATGAATCCTTAGTAATTTGCGCCTGCTTTTCACGCCAGAACCCCATTTGTTCAAACACTTGCCTTTATTCCGGTTCTTCCTCGTCTTCAATCCTTGCCACATTCACGGACAGACTCTTTATAGCGCCCAGGAGAAATTCGTTCAGTTTCTTTGTGTCAAGTTTCTCTCTGGAATTCAACTTTTTAAACAGACCTTTACGCCCTGAATTCTCAGCCTGCAATTCCTGGCCTTCATATTGAGCCCCAAAAGCTTTGATAAAAGGGCAATTCATAAAATTATCATAGAATTTCGGAATGTTTACAGCACTGTCACCCTCAAACAAGTCCCTGTAATAGCTCTCTTCCTCCCACAGATAATGAGCCATGTACCCATAGACGGTTCTATAATACTCACATATTTGTTCCGCGGAAACAGACGACGTTTCGGCCATTTTCCGCCGTACTCTTTTGACAACATTGTATGCCATATCAAAATCATAATAGGGAAACGCCATATTCTCCTGTCTATCATGCCATATGGACTTCTTTATCGCCTTACTTCTCACCAAGGATCTAATATTCTCCCTCGCTTTATCCCCATGTAAAGTACAGTACCTGAAAGCACACGATTCCAACGCTTTCACAAGGCTCTCATCATACTTATGAAAATTGTTTTCTCCCTTTATCTCCCTCCCCAGGAATCCAAACATATCAAAATCAGCCTTGCCCACCCTCCCCCTTATGGTCAGTACGGCCTTTGCCCCATCCTCCGTGCGATCCCTCTTTCTGACACTGAACATCCATTCAGGAGAAATCCTCCTGCCCGCCTCGTCTTTCGCGTTGGCAAAAAGAAGGCTGATACATTCCAGATATGGCAGATTTTCCGCTAATAGATCCGGCAGCCACTCCTCGGTATTTTCCCAGTTCAAGCCCACACTGGACGATTCTATCTCCAAATCTAATGCTGATACATTCCCTTTATAACAGGCGTCCAAAGATGCGCTATATCTTCCCATCTCCAGTTCAACCTTCGGCATAACTTCCTCCAGCCACTCTCCCCCAAAGGTCGCACCCAGAAAGCACCGCATATTCTTCTCCGCAGACTTTCTTGCCTCCTCAGAACCATATTGGTAGCTATAATGCTCCCTTACCATTTCCGAGGTAAATGATGCCATAATACAATGCACCAGCACCTTATCTTCGTAATCCTTACGTCCCAGCTCATACAGAACCTGCATCAAATCAGTATAACAAAACTTCAGCTCATCCACCGAATCTTCAAGCCTTTTCTTATCATTCCCCTTGTCATTTATCAAGTCAGCATCCCTTAGAATCTGTGTATCCGACAAATGTAACAGATTCATCCTGTAGCATCCTTTATTCCTCATCCAGGAACGAATAAAGCATAGCATATAGCCTGCTCGCCGCTCCACATGCCGCCCCATAATCAGCCTGTAAATTTTTAATTGATCATCATTCAGAAGCTTCAGGGCCATTCTGTGCTCAAGATCTCTGTTAAACCGTGCATGGTTCTCATCATATAATTTCATCCTTTTTTCCTGAACCTGACCCTCCTGCCCTTCTATTTCTTCCATGGACAGCAAAGAGTCCAGAAAAGCATTGTATGATACCAGCTCCCTCACCGTATCTGGCAGACTGAAATGCTTCTTTAACCCTTTTGCGTCATAATAGATATTCATCATTTGCGCTGTCTTTTTCAACAGAAAGTCCTTGACCGGAAGAAAGTCCATTTCCCCTTGTGCCACCCATGCTTCCTGGCACAGTTTTCCTTGTTCCGGAAGATATATTCTGTTCTCAATGGGTAAAGCCTTCAACAGATATTCCTCCGCCAATGACTTGGCCACTTTTTCATATTTTTTGTATACTTGGTAATGTTTACTTCCATGTTTCGGCACAAGGTCATCCACAAAATTTTTCTGGCTCAGCAGATACATCTGTTCATACTTTATGGCGATCAAAATAATAACCCTGGGGTTGGACAGATATTTGTACAGTTGTTCCAGCATTTCAAAACCACTCCTTGGATTCATATCCAAATCGTCCACAATCACCACCAGGTAGGAATCCTCATTCCTGCTGCCTCCCTCCAAAATTTCCAGGAAGGATTCCGTCAATTTCTCCAACGCCACCTTTGTTTTCAGGCTGTCGGATACATTTCGGAGTTTCACCAGTACGGACCCCCCTAAAGTATTCTGATCCCCATGATTTCCCACGTTCAGATAATCTTTATATACACTGTCAAACTCCGCGATAATCTTCGTAAAAAGCTTATCTTCCCCCTCCGAATATCCCTTCTTACAGCCTCTCTGCTTTGTATTCACTATCTGATACATGCTGGCTAATATTACTTCAATCAAATCTTCCTTAGCACTCAGCACAGAAGCATCAATCAATGGCAGAACATGAAAACGGCAGCCTCTCTGTCCCCTCTCATTCCCGGTAACACGATAACTTTCCAATATACGGCTGAACTCCGTGATTGCCGTCGTCTTACCTGTCCCCCGTCCACCTGTAAACGCAATAATATTACTTTTTCGCAATGGAGCCCCGTATCTTCCGTTCCCGCAGCCACATCCACCTGATATTTCCATATGACCGGATGCATTGCTTTTTATAACCTTCAGCACGGCAGTCAAGGCATCCTTATAATACTGTCTATAAAATGGATACTCTATTTTATACTCCTCGTTCCATTGACTTAAATCACTCTTTTCCATCCTATTCTCATCGTAATCACGTTCAAATATGATGGAAAGTCTTTCGTTAGTATTTTTCATTTCATCCCCTCTTATTACCATATCGTTCTTTACTGACTATTTTCTATTCTTTTTCCTCATGTTTTAAATCTTTTGCCCTGGCCCGGCAGGCTTCAGCCCTTTCTTTAGAGAAAACCTTGGCGTAGCAGTCCGCAAGAATCAAATACTCTTTACTGACATCCATTCTGTCCCGCAATACCTTCCTATAGTAATCCGCATCGTCCTTTCCGTATAGGGCCTCGAAATACCTGCTCTCTTCCATCTCCTTTTCCCACACGTCCGTACACTTTACACCATATTGAATCGCCCTGGCATAATCTTCCTTGAGATAGCAAATATGAGCCTGATGGAAATAGGTTTTATACAAATATTCCAGTTCCAGAGGATCTGTAAACTTCATTCCTCTCATAACCGCCAGCTTATCGGGTATCCTTTCAAACAATTCCAATGCTTTCTCCGTTTCCCCCTTATCTCTTGCGGCCATGGCCAGTTTAAAAATATTGCGGAATTTCTCCCTGCGCAGGTTAGCCAACAGATAATTTTCTTCCGCCTGCGTCCTTTTGTCCGAAAACCTCTCATATCGCTTGCCAATCCAATAGTAAACCGCAGAAGTAAAGCACGCCGTGCCCATTTTCTCCAATGCCTCCATAAAGGCAGCCACCGCTTCATTGGCACTGCCGGAAGAAGGTTCATAACACAGCCCCAAAAGTACATGGGCATTTCCAAATTCAGGGAATTTTTCGCACAACTCCCTGCATCTTCCCGCCAGTTTTTCCAAAGAAAAATACAGGATTTCATCGCAGTAAGAACATGCGTTGTTGGCCTTCACTTGACACCATAGCATTGCGTATTCATAAAGGTATTGCACATTTTGATCTTTTTTCGACTCCAATACATCTTTCACTGCCTCCTGCGCCGCCAGGAAACCCTTTTCCGCTTCTTCGATTGCCCTCGACCGACGCCTTGCGTAATACTGCATATTCAAACTGTGCCGCCATATTTCCTTTTCCACATAAATGTCAATGAGCTTATCCAATTGCGTTCCGGCAAAGCCATCTGTATCCCCTGGCCGAAACACCGTTCCCAGAAGGCCATCCAGGAACTTCATCATGAAACTCTTCTGATCCCTCTTTGTCAGATAAATAAGAGCTTCTTCAGCGGGATATCCGTCTTGTACCACAGCACGTCCGGGTGCTCTTCGAGGCAGATACTCACAGACATGAACTGTTCCCTTGGACAGATTTTTCACCAGCTGCCCATATTCTTCCACAGAAATATGGAGTGCCTCGGCCTCCTCATTCCCCAAAGTCCGTTTGCCCACAAAGATCCAGGCATCGCAACCTGTATCCTGCTCTATTCTGGTATTCTGATTATTTGATTCATTCTGCTCCGTCAGAACTTCTTCACACACCAATATTCCCATAAAACGGAAAAACTCCGCCAAATAGGAAAAGTCCAGCCTCTGCAAAATATTGTGGATGATTTTTACCGTTTGAAACCTATTTTTCACCTCCGTCCCCTCCTGCCATGCTTTCACCACAGCAATAACTCTGATGAAAGCCTTTTTTCTCTTTTGTTTGATTCCCTCTCCCTGCTGCCATATCCATTTCCTTTCTATTCCTTTCTATCCCTTTCAAAGTATTCTCTCTTCCTCATTTCGTTCCTTTACCCCCTCCTTCCACAAATCCATAAATTTGACAGGGGAAACTCTATATTTAGCCAATATGCTTCTGTTTGGCACCCACAAACGCAAAAAAGAGGTCACTAAATACACGTAACCTCTTGATTCCCTCTTTTATTTGTTAATATCTCAATTCGGTACAATTTTATTCCCCTTTCTGACATTTCATAAAATATATCAGCCTTCGGAGTACAGTGTTCATCCAACCAATAATTTCAATTCTTCCCCACAGACAGTATGTGTGAAATATCATTTGTGTATAATCAGAATTCAAGTCATACAGTAACTTCATATTTAGAATATCAGATTCTTTTCATATTTGCAATAGGGTATTCTACTTCTTTCCGCCCGCATTCAGTCACCTACAGATTCTTAACCTTAAATTCCCTCTCCGTCTCACGCCTCTGGTCTTTTTTCGCTATATCCTGCCGTTTGTCATACAGCTTCTTACCCCTGGCAAGGCCGATTTTGGCCTTCACCCTGCCATTCTTAAAATATACTTCCAATGGAACGAGCGTATAACCCTTTTCCGCAATCTTTCCCGCCAATTTGTTGATTTCATATCTGTGCATGAGCAGTTTTTTCACCCGCAACGGGTCCTTGTTAAAGAGATTCCCTTTTTCATAGGGACTCACATGCATGCCATAGACAAATACCTCTCCGTTTTCTATGCGTATAAAGGATTCCTTGATGCTGCACTTTCCCATGCGCATGGATTTCACTTCCGTTCCGTGGAGCGCAACCCCTGCCTCATAGGTTTCATCTATAAAATAATCATGATATGCCTTTTTATTATTTGCAATCAATTTCTGTGTCTCTTTGGACTGCGCCATCAGACTTCCCCTCCTTCTGTCACAATGTCAAAATCTATTGCCCTGTTAAACCTGTCACAGCCGTCCACCACAATCTTTACCGGCATCCCCAGCTTATAGCTTTTGCCTGTGGCTTCCCCAACCATCTCGCAGGCGCTCTCATTGTAGTAAAAATAATCCCCCGGCAATTTGGATACATGCACCATTCCCTCCACCGTATTGGGCAGTTCCACATAGATGCCCCAACCGGTGATGCCGGATACAACGCCTTCAAAAACCTCTCCCACATGCTGTTCCATATATTCTACTTTCTTCAGCTTGTCGGTCTCTCTCTCGGCTTCATCCGCGCGGCGTTCCGTTTCGGAAGAATGCTTGGCAACTTCCGGCAATATACTGTGGTAATGCTCTATTCTCTCTTCTCCCAGCCTTCCTCTCAATTGCTCCTTTATAATTCTATGAATCTGCAAATCAGGATATCTGCGAATGGGAGAAGTAAAGTGGCAATAATACCCACATGCCAGCCCAAAATGTCCCGTGCAGTCCACACTGTATTTGGCCCGTTTCATACTCCGCAATGCCATTCGGCTGATCATGGCCTCTTCAGGCGTACCCGCAATCCTGGCAAGCAATTTCTGTATCTCCTTTGGATGAATCTCTCCCGGAGCCTTATGCCCGGCCTTCCCCATACTGCGCTGAGATTTCATATAATAGCCAAAATTATGAATAAACGTGGAAAGCTTTTGAATGCGCTCACTATCCGGCACATCATGAACACGATACACGAAGGGCAATTCCATCCAGTAAAAGTGCTGCGCCACCGTTTCGTTTGCCGCCAGCATAAAATCCTCAATGATATCCGTTGCCACATTGCGCTCATATGGCCTGATGTCAATGGGATGCCCTTCCTTATCCAGTAAAATCTTACATTCAGGGAAATCAAAATCAATGGAACCCCGTTTGCGTCTCTTTGCCCGCAGAATAGCCGCCAGCTTCTCCATATCCCGGAACATGGGAAGGAATGTTTCATATTGACGGCAATCTTCCTCTTTTTCCACCAGGGTTTCGTCCTCCAGTAAATTCCTGACCATGGTATACGTCATGCGCTTGTCCACACAAATCACAGATTCACAGATTTCATAATCGGTAATATCCCCACTCTGATCCACGGTCATCAGGCAGCTCAATGCCAGCCTGTCCTCCCCTTCATTCAGGGAACAGATTCCGTTGGAAAGCGCATGGGGCAGCATGGGAATTACCCTGTCCACCAGGTAGACGCTGGTTCCCCTGTTCCTGGCCTCCCGATCCAGGGCAGAATTCTCCTGAACATAATTTGTCACATCCGCAATATGAACCCCCAAATGATACTTTTCCCCGTCATAGGAAACGCTGACCGCATCATCCAGATCCTTGGCGTCTTCCCCGTCTATCGTCACCATGCGTATATCCCGCAGATCCCTGCGTCCCGCCATGTCGGCCTCGGATACCGGCTGAGAAAGCCGACTGGCCTGATTCAGCACTTTATCAGGAAATTCTACCGGCAGTTCATATCCCCGCACAATGGACATAATGTCCACTCCGGGGTCATTGACATGACCTAAAATCTCCACCACTTTTCCTTCCGGCCCTTTCCTGCCGGTACCGTAATCCGTGATTTCCACTACAACCTTATGTCCGCTTACCGCTCCTTTAGAACGCTCCTTTGGCACAAAAATATCCTGTGAAAGCCTGGCATTGTCCGGTATCACAAACCCATAATGCTCCCTGGAACTTTCATACATTCCCACCACCTGCGTCATACCCCGGGCAATGATTCGTATCACCTGGGCTTCCTGACGTTTGCCTGAATTCTCAGGCAGCAGAGCGATTTCCACAATATCCCTGTGAAACGCCCCATTGACTTTGTCTTCAGGAATATATAAATCTTCTTCCCGTCCCTCTATCTCCACAAACCCAAATCCCTTGGCATTGCTGATAAAAGTTCCCGTCAAAACTTTTCCGTTGGACTTCTGATATTTTCCCTTCACAGTGAGCATCAGCTTTCCTTCTGCCAAAAGCTCCCTTAAAATTGTTCTGAACTCCTCTTTCTCCTCCCTGGCAACCTGTAAAAAAACAGCCAGTTCTTTTTCCTTCATAGGGACATAAATCGGATCGTTCACCAGAGCGCAAATCACTTCCTTTCTGGCCTCCCTGGAATGCTTTCCCTTTGCTCCCTGCTCCTTCAAATTCACTTCTTCCTCAAAATATGGCTCTTTTGTGATACCATTTTCTTTCAAAATGCTGTCTTTCTTTGAATTTTTGTCTTTCATAAAACCCCCAACCAATCAATCACTTATTCGTCCAAACATATCTCCCACAGAGATTATCCCTTTTCATATCATCTCCCATGACTCTGCTTTGGGAAATTTCTCCATCCCACAGCGCAGACATTCCAAGTAATAATTCCAAATTCCAATACATACTATTATCATGAACAAAAAACACTCTTGCAATCTACAAGAGTGTCTCCCAAAATGTACTCAAAATACATTCAAATTCAGTATTATCGCCAGAATCATAAACAGCGCCGCCAAAATCTTCGTAAGCCTCACCAGCAGTCCCTCCATGGAACGGCCCTTGTTCTTACCCCAATAGGTCTCAGTTGTCCCGCTGATTGCGCCCAACCCCGCCGACTTGCCTTCCTGCATCAATACCAACACTACAAGCGCTATACATACCACTATAAAAAGGATTGTTACTATTATCCTGGCTGTTCCCATTTCTATACCTCCTGCTATCAAACAAGCATTATCTTACCATATACACCCAAAAAATGCAAGAAAAAGTTGTCAAACTCTACAAATATTCCTTAATCGTAAACTTCGTCTGTTCTCCAATCTTTTCGCTCACAAGCTCATACAAATTCTCTTTTGTGGCAAAAAGATTTTTCGGATTTCTTCCAATAATCAGATACTGATTTTTATCATCCAAAGAAATGTATTTTCTCGTGTCATCATCTAAGAGAATATCAGCATTATCAATTACAATCAGCTTTTCCTCCGCCTGACTTACTATCGCTTTGATATTTTTTTGATAATCAAGATAATTCAGACACAAAAGCTTAGGATTCATAGCCATACATTCTCTAATAAATGAAAACGCCGCAGTCTTTCCTATCCCTGAATTCCCCATTAATAATGTAATATTATTCTGAAACGCAAAATCCACTACAAAAGAAGAATGCACCGTAAAAAAATGTTCCATCACGATAGGTTTACTTTTCATTAACCCACCACTCCTTTAATTCTTCATAATCTGATATTACTCTTCTTTCTTCGTTAGTACGCACTGTTGCCGGCTGCATCTCAAACGGAATCATTGCGTATTCACTATAGACATATCCCTTTTCTAATCCATACAACAGCTCTAACGCATTGTCCCCACATTCTTTCAGACAAAACACCTTATCTGGATAATACAGCACATTTAATACTGTTTTACAGCCAGCAGATAATTTATCAATATCCAAAACTACATCATTAAACTTTGAACTAATCTTATACTTGCTGATTAATTCCGCGCCATCTATACATTCAATAATTTTTTCTGCTCTTTTATCTATGAGGGATGCTGTATTCTGAACAAAATACAAGTCATTCAGCTCTATATATTCCATATTTTGAGGTATATCTTGTTTGTCCTTAAAAATAGTAATCATACTGTTGTCTCCAATCCTGCTGCATGGAATTGTTCTTTCAAACATGTCCCTTCATATATGGTTTTCATTTTATCATAATGGGACAATCTGCTGTAATCCAATCCACAAATATCATCTTCACCTCGGGCAAGCCAGTCACAGCATGTACTAATCCAGCAATTTCCAATTTTTCCTTTTGAAACCTCAAATCCCGTATTTCGTGTCAAATCAAATAAAAGTTTCGCCACAAGCTGTTCTATGTTATGTTCACCAATATGCTTATCATATTCGACAATCTCTTTTATCTCCTTATAGTTCATAATCCCGTTTTCTATCGAACTGATTAGCTTCTTTCTCGCAGATACTGCATCTGCTCTCTTTATCAAAAGCTCATCTTCGGGCGCATATATCCAATCAATTAAATTTCTAAATTCAAGCAATATATACTCAAAGCAAATAATATCTATCAGTACAACATTCTCCTTTTTGTCCGCATACTCTTTTAATCGTTTCTGTTCTGTTATCACCTGCGGATTATCAAATGAATTATCATACACTATCACATATCTATTTTCTATGTCATCTAAATTTTTAACAGCCTTCACAAGCTCACTATTATTCCCTTTGCTAATCACCTCAACATCAGGATTTAACTCTTCCAAAAGACTGTTCCAGAATACGTAGCTCGCTTTTCCTTTTCTATCTTCAATCCATAAAAATGTCTTTGATGGCATGCGCTCATTTTCCTCCATTTATACATAAGACACTTTTCACGCACTTTCCAGCGCATCAAAGCAAACAAGGGACTTCCAACCACACCCATGTGCCGAACTCCCTTATTTTCAACGATTTATCTAATATTTTTCATGTCACAAAACCCCAAAAATCCACATCATTAGCAGACTTAACACTGCCAGAACCAGCAGGCAGGGCAGCACGATTACCACATATGCCGTCAAAACCATAACCAGCTTTTCTTTTGGGCTGACTTTGGCTTCTCGCTGCTGTTCTCTGAACTTCTCTTCCTCTTCCGCAGTTGACTTTCTGATACGCTTCCAAATCATAGGCATAATGCCGCGGCCTAAACCGCGGCATCCTCCTCTACGGAACGATTGGACTTGCGCTCCATCTTGGGCAGTTCAAAGAGATAATTGCCCTCTGCGTCCAATTTGCGCTCCGGAAAATGGCAGGCCAGAAAATGCCCCGGCTCCACCTCCTGCAATTGGGGCGGAACACGCTTGCACTTATCGCAGGCCATATAACAACGGGTATGAAACTTACATCCTGTAGGAGGCTTGATGGGACTGGGAATATTTCCTTCCAACAGAATCCTCTCTTTATTCAGGCTCTCCTGGTCCGTGGTGGGAATGGAGGAAAGCAGTGCCACTGTATAAGGATGGCGGGGATCTTCAAACATTGTCTTAGCGTCACCAAGCTCCACCACATTGCCCAGATACATGACACAGATGCGGTCCGATATATAACGCACCACCGAGAGATCGTGGGAAATAAACATGTAGGTCAGATTTTCCTTTTCCTTCAATTCCTGCAACAGATTGATAATCTGTGACTGAATGGACACATCCAATGCGGATACACATTCGTCGCAGACAATAAACTTAGGCCCCACTGCCAGGGCACGGGCAATGGCCACACGCTGACGCTGCCCGCCGGAAAACTGGTGAGGATAACGATGCAGCATATATTCCTGCAAACCGCATTTCTTCATGGTTTCCACAATATGATCCCGCAGCTTTGGGGACCCGTGTTTGAAGAATTTATGAGTCACAAGTCCCTCTTCAATAATCTGGCCAATGGTCATACGGGGATTCAGACTGGAATAAGGGTCCTGGAAAATAATCTGCAAATCCTTCCGCAGCAGACGCATTTCGGAATATTTTAACCTTGCCAAATCGATTCCGCTGTCACGCATGGCTTCATATTTTGCGAACTCTGCGTCACTTGCGTATTCTTTCCTCAAAGCATCCAATTGCTTCTGACAGTCAGCCGTGCTTTTGTCGCAGGCGGCAATTTCTTCATTCACTGCGTCCAGCTTTGCCTTCAGACCGCTCACCTTGGCATTGTCAGAACTCTTTCCCTGCTGAAGACAGAAATCATATTCTCCCTGAATGTCCTGACGTTTTGCCTTTAACTTATTGCGTCTGACATTTTCGTCAAATACCTTCCGCATAAGCTCGCATCCTCTGCCGCCCTCATCCTTGGCAAAAAAACCTCCCACAATCTTCACAATGGCGTTCAGACAGGTCTGCTCTTCACATCGAGCCAGGTTGCGGCTTTGCAGAAGATAAAAATCTGCCTGTTCCTCCCCGGTCTCTTCCACCTTCTTATTCAGCTCTTCCGCCTTTTCCTTTGCCTTATTTAACTTTGCCTTATATTTATCCAGGTGCTTTAACGTATCGGCCACATACCAGGGCGTGGTTTCATCCAGCCCCGCCCCATAATACATGGTATTCCCGGCTGTCTGGGGATAGAGTTGCAGCAGCACACGTCCCAGAGTGGACTTACCGCAGCCGCTCTCCCCCACCACACCGATCGTTTCACCTTCATAAATATCCAGCGATATATCCTCATTTGCCCGAACATACAGCTGCTCTTTCTGAAAGAAGGAGGATTTTGCCACGGGAAAATATTTTTTCAGATTACTTATTGACAGTAATTTTTTGGTGTTCTGCACTGCGCCTTACCTCCTTCTCGGGATAGAAACAACGAATCAGCTGGCCGTCGCCGGCATCCATAAGAGCCGGTTCTTCCTCCTGGCATTTCCTGGTACAATACTTGCATCTGGGGGCAAATTTACAGCCCTTGGGCAAGGCAAGAGGATGGGGCACCACACCCGGAATGGGTTCAATTTTATCATGAATGGCATCCAGCCGGGGAATGGAGAACATCAGCCCCTCCGTGTAGGGATGACTCATTTTGCAGTCAGCGAAAATCGTCCGGGCGCTTGCCTTTTCCACCACCTGACCACAGTACATCACCGCCACATCATCCGCCATTTCGTTTATCACACCCAAGTCGTGGGTGATGAAGATGATGGAAGTCCCCTTTTCCCTCTGAAGCTCATTCATCAGACGCAGTATCTGAGCCTGAATGGTTACATCCAGAGCGGTGGTTGGCTCATCGGCTATCAATATCTTAGGCCGGCATGCCAGCGCCATGGCAATCATGACACGCTGGCGCATCCCGCCTGACAGCTGATGAGGATACTGCCTGATCACCGCCTCGGGATTGGGTATCTGCACATCATAAAGCATTTTCAAAGCGTTTTCCCGGGCTTCCTTTTTGTTCATGCCCTGGTGAATGCGGAAAGGCTCACTCAGCTGACGCTCCACCGTAAATACCGGATTCAGGCTGGTCATGGGTTCCTGAAAGATAACCGAAATGGCGTTACCTCTGATATGATACAATTCATCCATGGACAGCTTTGTAAGCTCCCTGCCTTCAAAATAGATTTCCCCTGATTCAATATATCCGTTTTCATCCAAAAGACGAAGAATACTCATGGCCGAAACCGACTTGCCCGATCCTGATTCTCCTACGATACCCAGTGTCTTTCCCGGCTCAAGGGAATAGGATACATCGTTGACAGCCTTGACAATCCCCCTTTTGGTCTTAAAAAAGGTTCGCAGATTTTTAATTTCTAGCAGCGGCATATCTTCCCCTCCTTACTTTTCCACACTGGACTTCGGATCCATCACATCCCGCAGAGCATCGCCCACAATATTGATACAAATGGTTGTCACCGCAAGGAATATAGCGGTAAAAAGCCACTGCCACCAATAGGTGTTAATGATGGTGGCGTTATTGGCACTGTTGAGCATATTTCCCCAGGTGGGACGCGGATACTGTACCCCGAATCCCAGATAGCTTAAGGTGGACTCTGTGAGCATACATGTACCAAAAGACAACATCAGATTTACCAATATGACGGACATAACATTCGGCAAAATATGTTTAAACGCGATTCGGACTTCCTTTACTCCCATGGACTTTGCCGCAACCACATATTCGCTCTCCCTGGCCACCAATACCTGACCACGCACCAGACGAGCCAGCCCCGGCCAGCTCAAGACGCCCAGAATACACATAATGATAAAAATTCTCTGGTTCTCCGTGAGGTTCATCCGTCCCATAACCGCAGACAAAATCATGGCCAGGGGCAGAAATGGAATGGCCGTAAATATTTCCGCCACACGCATGAGGAGAATATCCAGCCTGCCGCCGAAATAACCGGAAATACACCCTATCATAATACCGATAATCGCAGAGATAATCACCGCCACCGCGCCGATGGTCATGGTCATCTTTCCGCCGTTGATAATACGCTGGAAAATATCCGCTCCATGGGTCTCTGTTCCAAACAGATACCCTTTCAATCCCCATTTTGCCGTCAACGCATTCTGCTCATCCACTCCATAACTCTGGAAGGCGCCGGAAAATAGTTTTGTGGTACCTGAAGACGCCTTGCCAGGCACATCCGTCTGCCCCAGGACATTGCTTCCCCAGGAATACACATTCCCTTTGTCAGTAAGTCCGGTATAATGATAACTGCCGCCTACAACCTGCACAAATTTTTCCCCTTCCGCCAGTGCGGGCACAGGCTTCACATTCAGAGCAAAATCTCCTACAAAAGCCAGACTTCCGTCACTGAGCAAAAGACATGCGCTGGAGCTGGTGGCCGTTATGGATTCTATAGTGCGCCCATTGAGATAATCCTTGATTTTGGTAGTGGGACCGGACACATTTTCCCTTACCACATCATACAGTCCCCTGGTGCCTGTATAGATACTCTCTCTCTTTGAATTTACTCCCAGAACATAATTCAGCGTAAAATCAATATCCTGCAAGTTGGATATACTCAAAAACGTATTGATATTAGCGTATGTCAATTTATTTCCCCACAGATACAAGGTGCCGTCATTCATCAAAATAGCGGAACACTGATAACCGCAGGTAAGCTTCCTGATATTGGAGACATCAATCCCTTCCGTTACCAGAATTTCCGGCATATACGCAATATTGGGATTGAGCTTCCCATCCGCCGCCATTGCCTCCGCCTCGGTGCCATACTGCCCCAGACGCTTATTGCCCCAGCAGTAGACCTTTCCCTCTTCACTGATGGCAACAATATGATCTATACCGGCTGCAACCATGGCAATCCTGGCATCCTGCACTTCCTGGGGAATTTGCCCCACGTCAATACCTGTGGTGCCAATCTGTGTAGGTCCCCACACATATACCTTTCCGGCATTGGATAACCCCACTGTAAATGATCCGAAACCGTCTATCATTTTAATGTCATTTTTCAGTTCCTTCGGCACGGACATCATGGACATGTTGGGGGGAATATTCTGCTGTGTCACTTCCGTATAGGAATCACTGTAACTGGGCATCATGAGAGGCCCGATAAACATCACGATAAACATTGCCACCAGCAGGGTAAGCGCTCCCACCGCCAGCTTCTTTTCCAGAAAATTCCGCAGAATCTGCTTTCCGGGACTCACCAGCTCTTCCACATCCATAGCCGCCGCCCGATCTCCATCCTTTTCCTCCAGTTCATCTGCCAGATGATTGCCGCCCCCATAAAAGAAACGTCCAAACCAACGCCCCATGGTTCCGCCTTTTTTACTTGATGAACTCTTCTGCTGTTTTTTACTCATCCTACGCTCCTCCCCTCTCACTTACTCACGCGGACACGCGGATCTACTAATCCATAGATAATATCTATCAGCAGATTGCCCAGCAGGGACATACCCACATAGAACATCTGCATCAGCAGCACCACATCATAATCCGAAGTCTGCAAAGAATCAATCATCAGCTTCCCCATACCATTGATGGCAAACATTCTCTCCACCACCAGAGAACCGGAGAAAATCCCCAGAAACCATCCCACTACCAGAGTGACTACAGGGATAAGCGCATTCCTCCAGGCATGGGAATAAATTACCACTTTTTCACGCAGTCCCTTCGCCCTGGCCGTCTTGATGCAGTCCATGGAAAGAGCCTCAATCATAGAAGCACGGACATACCTGGTCATACCTCCCAGACTACAGAAGGTCATAACAATCAATGGCAGTGTCATATAATAAATACTGTCCTTCCAATATTGCCAGCCTGTATAGTTCGTCCCGGGAGTCTTCATACCGCTGGGAGGCAGCCAGCCCAGTTTGGAACAAAATACCCAGATAAACAGAATCGAAATCAAAAAGGTAGGAAGACTGTAACCGATAATGGTTCCCACCTGCATCGCCTGATCCATCCTGCTGCCCCTCTTGACCGCACAGTGAATGCCAAGAGGAATCGTGATGCCCAATGCCAATATGGTGGCAAAAATATTGATACGTATTGTCACCTTCATGGGATCTGATACCACATCCAGCACAGGCCGCTGGTATTGATAGGAATATCCCATATTTCCCTGAAGCAGGCCATTATAGCTGCCGTCATAGAGAGGATAGAGTCCCACCCAGCGCAGGTAGCGAATCACCCTGTTCTCCACATCGGTTCCGTAGCGGCGCTGGTATTGCAGATAGAGCTCTTCAAACCGCTCTTGCTGCTGTTCCGCGGTATAACTTCCCTTGATTGCCTGCAAATCCGCCATGGCGTCGGTATAAGCTCGATTGCTGGGTACCAGACTGTATATCATAAACATAATAAACGAAAGTATAACTAGCACAACAAACATATACGCAATTCTCTTGACTATGTATTTTCCCATATACAATCCCTCATTTCTCTGTCCCTGCGGAAACTGCCCTCCACAGGCCCTCCGCTGTCATTCATAAAATACTCTCGGAAACTCTTTGTGTCCATATTGTGCAAAGGAGCTTCCGAGAGAACTTTAATATAACACAAGCTGTTGTCAAATAGACCTGACAGCAGCCTGTGTTTTCCTCTCCGCCCCCGCAATATGCGGGCAGTTCACACTGATTCCTGCCAAAGCAAATTAGTATGACTGCCTGCGGCAAGCCAGCTTATTTCAGCCAGTACGCGTCAGCCGGATCCTTGATAAAGTAACCGTTCCAGTTACCGTCAAACCTGACGGGATCAATGGTCAAGTTGTATGCGTAATCGTAAATAGTACTGGTAAACCCGGTTGCGTAATTGAAGCAGGTATACAATGCAGGACCCTGATACAAGCCATACACGGGCTTCTGATACTGCTCATCCAACATGGCCTCAAAGGTTCCCATGGTGGTCTGAACCACAAAACCTGCGTTCGTAATATTATCATTGGTAGCGAAACCGGTCATCAACAGATCTGAGAAATCGTTATCTGAAGTACCATACCAGTTCAGAACCAAAGGCATATAATAATCATCGCCCACCTTGGTAGTTACGTAAGCGCCGTCCTTGGACTTAAAGTTAATATCGTTCTCTGTTGCTTCCGCAGCGGGAATCTGCTTATAACGAACGCCGGAAGTATATGCGTTTCCGTCCTTATCGTAAACCCAGCCGCCCTCTTCCAGCACTGCGATAGCGCTGTCAACAGAAGTAGCGTACTCATTCAAAAGCATACCGTCATCCACTGCTGCCTGATACATCCAGGAGCCTGCGTAATAAGGAGCATTCTGCACACCACCGTATCCTCCGGTGAAGTCCTTAGCGAATCCCGCACGGTCCATACACAGGGCAACTGCCTGACGAACTTCTACAAACTGTGAGGGTCCAAAGTCACAACGGAACGCAAGCTTTCCATATCCCGCACGGCTGTAATGTGTGTATACATACTTATCAGGCTGCGCATCCGCAAGAGCCACTGCCTCATCCGTAGAACTGCCGCCTGTGATACCAGGCAATACATCCACGCCGCCGGACTTCAGATCCTCCAGCTGAGTCGCGGGAATTACCTTCTTGTAAACTACGGTTTCAATAGTGGGTTTTGTTCCCTCGTAATTTCCCGGGAAATTAGGATTGAGTCTCAAAACCACAGACTTGTCAGCCGCGTCATAGCTCTCCACCACATAGGGACCTGTATAAGGATAAGTGGTATCCGTATTCAGGGAAGAAGCTTTGATGTGAGCAGCTGTGTCATAATTCTCACCTGTCTTCTTATAGAAGTCATCTGTAAAGTACACACCGTTTCCGTCATCCTTTACATCCGCTTCTCCAATCCACAGAGGAAGGTACTGAGGGGAGAAACTTGCGTAAGTAACATCATAGAAATAAGGAAGATGCTCCGCCGAAATGGTTACGGAGAAAGTATACTCATCCAACAGGCGCAGCCCTGCCAGTTCTTTCTTGCCTTCCGCGGAATCTGTTCCGGTGTATGCATTGAAATCTTCAAAACCTACAATGCTCTGTCCGGAAGTATGATCCTTGCCTGCGGCCTGGACTGCCACGGGAGTGGAAAATACCATGGTAAATACCACATAATTCTTTGCGGTAATGGGACTGCCGTCGGAGAACTTCAACCCCTCCTTCAGCTTAATGGTATAGGTCTTGCTGCCGTCGGCATTTTCGGTATCCGTATGTTCAGCCACCACAGTGTCATTCCACTGATAACCGCCTTCTTTGTTGGCAGTAACAGTGAGCAGACCGGAGGTAAGATTCTGAACCTTCAGATCAGCCGCGTTGGGATTGCTGGAACCAAAATTGGCATAGCGGAACTTACCGCTCATTTCTGTGGTATCACCAATGATAATGCTGTTGTCAGCCTTCTCACTGCTCCAGTCAACCAATGCCTTTGCCGCATCCCAGTAAGGGTTGGTGGGATGCTCCGTCACACCCTTGATGGCAGCGTTATAAATATCATAATACTCATTTGCGTACAGAGGAAGTTCCGGAAGCATATAGTTCCATCTCTGAATGTAAAGCTTCCACCAGGTAGCATATACATCATCTTCTGTCTTCCATCTTCCGCCCTCCGGCACTGCGGTATTATATACCATGGCCATGGACAGGAAATCCAACCCCAGCTCATAGCGGACACCGTCCCGCTCTATGTAGCCGAATCCTGTCTCCTCATCCTCAATCACATCGGCAATACTGGTTTCCTTGCCAAACTGCTCATACAAAGATGTGTAGTCCGTGCCGTATTCCTTGTTTTTCAGGCTCTTCTGTTCAGCATAAACCACTTCCGTGGATGCCCCCCCCGTCTGTTCGTCACTGGATGAACTGCTTCCGCTGTCGGATGAACTTCCGGCGTCAGGCGTCGAACTTGAGCTGTCAGGTGTACTCTGGCTGTCACTGCCCGGAGTGGAAGCATCGCTTGGGTTAGAAGCATCGTTTCCGCAGGCTGCCATAGACATTACCATTGCCGCGGATAACAGCAATGCCAGAAATTTCTTGTTTCTCATAATATCACTCCTCCTTGTTTGATAGTTTCGCCTACTTCTTCGCTTTACCATTTCAAAGTCCTGCATTTAACAAAAAAAGGAAAGAATAATCTACACTACCCACTCCTTTATGCGTAACTTTGACATTATGCGATTGTAATGTATGCAAAACTTACAAGGAATAGGATAAACGATAACGCAAAAAATGTCAATAGTTTTTTGTTTGGAAAATTTTATACGTATATTTTCAAAATCGGCAAAAAGATTCCCCCACAGGCTTTATATCCGCCTTTTTGCCTGCGGGGTGACAGTATGCGTACACCCTCCATGGTCAATCACACATATCCATCAAAGGCAGTATCGGCAGTTCATACATGAAAAGCCAGCAATCCAGGATATTCCGCAGCCTTGCCCAGTTCCTCTTCTATCTTAAGCAGCCTGTTATACTTTGCCACTCTATCGCTTCTGCATGGAGCGCCGGTCTTAATCTGTCCTGTATTCCACGCAACCGCCAGGTCCGCAATGGTGGTATCCTCCGTTTCTCCGGAACGGTGGGACATGACTGTGGTGTAATTGTTTTTATGGGCCAGTTCCACCGCTTCAAAAGCTTCGGTCAGGGTGCCTATCTGATTCACCTTCACAAGGATGGAACCTGCCGTTTTCAGCTTGATACCCGCAGCCAGACGCTTTTTGTTGGTCACAAAGAGATCGTCTCCCACCAGCTGCACTTTCTGCCCAAGTCTTTCGGTCAGTTTCTGCCATCCGTCCCAATCGTCCTCAGCCAGAGCGTCCTCAATGGAAATGATAGGAAAATTATCCGCAAGTTTTTCAAAATAGGCAATCATTTCCTCCGTGCTCCGCACAACTTCCTGCCCTTTCAGACGGCTTTCACCGGGGAAATGATACATATTTGTCTTCTCATTGTATAATTCACTGGAGGCCGCATCCATTGCAATGCGAACGTCATCTCCGGGTGTATAACCGGAAGCTTTTATGGCGTCCACCAGCATGATTAACACGCTTTCCGCATCCGGCAGATCGGGCGCGAATCCTCCCTCGTCCCCCACACCAGTGGAAAGTCCTTTTTGTTCCAGAAGCTTCTTTAAATTATGATATATCTCCGCACAGATCCGGAGCGCATGAGAAAAGCTGTCTGCGCATATGGGCATAATCATAAACTCTTGAAAATCCACCGTGTTATCCGCATGTTTTCCGCCGTTTAGTATATTCATCATGGGAACCGGAAGCAGGTGCGCCCCGCTGCCACCCACATAGCGATACAAAGGCATGGACAACGCTGCCGCTGCCGCCTTCGCGCAGGCCAAAGACACGGAGAGCATGGCATTGGCGCCCAGGTTTTCCTTATTTTCCGTTCCGTCCAGTTCTATGAGTCCTCTGTCAATTTCAATTTGATTCAGGGCGTTTTTACCTGCCAGGGCCGGGGCAATCTTGTCGTTGACATTTTTCACCGCATGTTTCACTCCCAGACCGAAATACCTTGGTTCTCCGTCCCTGAGTTCCACCGCTTCAAAGCGTCCCGTGCTTGCGCCGGAAGGCACGGCCGCCGTCCCGGTATATCTTTTTTGATCCTGATGATTTAAAACAGTAAGCTCGGCTTCCACCGTGGGATTTCCCCTGGAATCCAGAATTTCACGGGCATGAATGGATTTGATTTCCAGATATGTGATCATAATAAAATGCCTCCTTATGGTTTGATTGTTTTTGTAGTCTTCCCATAAGGAGGCATAACATTCCCGGAATTATTTTCCACGAAAATTATATCTCTTTTCCATCTAAAATTTCAAGGTAATCTTTGTAGTTCTTCTCCAAAAGCGTCGGTGTGTCCAGCCCATAAGGACATTTGGATTTACATTGACCACAATGAAGGCATTCTTCTATCTTTTTCATTTTTGCCTGTACATCAGGGGTCAGCTGCGCCTGGGAGGGAGACCGTCGAATCAACAGGCTCATTCGGGCGCAATTGTTAATTTCGATTCCAACAGGGCAGGGCATACAATAACCGCAGCCCCGGCAGAAATCTCCCAGAAGTTCTTCCCTGTCATGGGCAATCACCGCCTTAAGCGCCTCCGTCATTTCAGGCGGGTTGTCAATGTAAGAGAGAAATTCATCCAATTCCTTTTCCCTCTGTACTCCCCAGATGGGAAGCACATTTTCATATTGGGCAAGAAACGCGTAAGCGGCCGCCGAGTTGGTAATCAGTCCCCCGGACAAAGCCTTCATGGCAATAAAACCCATCCCTGCTTTTGCGCATTTTCCCACCAGTTCCAGGTCTTTCTCCGTGGCCAGATAACAGAACGGAAACTGCAATGTCTCATAGAGACCGCTCTCCACCGCCTCCTCAGCCACACGCAGTCTGTGGTTTGTGATACCGATGTGCCGTATCATGCCCTTGTCCTTTGCCTCCAGCATGGCCTCATAGAGACCGCTTCCATCCCCGGGTTTGGGACAGAAGGACGGATTGTGAAACTGATACAGATCAATATAATCCGTTTGCAGCTTCTCCAGGGAAACAGACAAATCCTTCCAGAACCCCTCTGCGTCCGATGCGCCGGTTTTGGTTGCGATATATACTTTCTCCCGCATTCCGTAAAAAGCTTCACCCAATTTCTCTTCGCTGTCCGTGTAATAACGGGCAGTGTCATAGAACGTCACTCCATGGTCATATGCCCTGCGCAGGAGCTTTACTGCTTCTTCTTTGGATATCCGCTGAATGGGCAGCGCCCCGAACGCGTTTTTCTCCACAGTGATACCGGTACTGCCTAATACTACCTTCGCCATATACTAATCTCCATGCCGCCTTTGGCGGCTCAAATAGAAATGAAAAACGCTGTCTTTTGCGT
>CAJUGT010000011.1:23981-51153 GCA_910586435.1 uncultured Acetatifactor sp.
ATAGTTCTTAGGCAGTGTCTTTTGCTGCCTTAGAACTATTTTTCACACTACCTCTTCTTCCAAACCGGGGCTTTTCTATTGCTCATCCCCTGAATCCCTTTTCTTCGGTTTTCCATTGAGCACTACAACTGCCATAATACCAACGCCCGCAAGCAGAACCACTGCGATAATCACCAGGATGAGAATCCAGTTCATTCCCTGACCGGCTTCCGTGCCATCCTGACCATTGCCCACAACCGGCTGTGTCTCCGGTGTTGCCGAAGGCGCCTGACTTGACTGTGACGAATTGCTTTCCGCGGAAGGCGTAACCTCCGGCGCCGCGCTGGGCGCTTCCGTTGGCGCAGGTGTGCTTTGGGCTGAACTGCTGGCTGCCGGCTCCGGACTGGTGACTGGCTGAGTACTTCCACTTGTCCCCTGGGTACTGTCAGCAGGTTTGGAACCCTGTGTACCGCCTTGGGGTTTGGAACTCTGGGAGCCGTCTACAGGACGTGAGCTGCCTGCTCCCTGATTCCCCCCCTGCCCATTTGTTCCCTGAGAACCATTGTCCTGCGATTCATCGTCGTCATCGTCATCATCGGAATCATCATTTCCTGAATTATCTCCCTCCGAACCGCCATTGCCGTTATCTCCTGAACCATTGTCGCCGTTATTGCCGCCATCTCCTGAACCATTGTCGCCGTCATTTCCCGGCTCCTTTCCAGGCAGGCGCACAGGGTCCGAAACAGATACCTCTTCCATGGCTTTCAATTCCGAACCTGAGACATACTGTACTGAGTCCGCAGCCACAGTCACCGTTGCCGCAACATCATTTCCATTCCCATCCAGCACAACAACCCTTCCCATTGTCAGGGCATTGTTATCCTGGTTAAAAAGGGCTTCCGTCCCCGCCATATAAACATTTAATCTTTTTGTCTCCTGGTTATAACGGAACTCAGAAATCTTCGCATGGCCTGCGTCAAAGGCAAATTCCACCCTTGCCGCGTTTTCAGCATCCACCGTCAAACTAAACTGAAGAGAAGAAACACCTTCCGCAGATGCGGAAGGTGACACAATTGTCACCCTCCCCGTCTCGTCAAGGCGAACCTCATTCCCGTTTTCCGCAAAGGCATTTACGGGAAGCAGCGCCACTATCAGGAAAACCATGCTAATCATCTTCCATAAACTTTTCTTCATATTATACCTCATCAATAATGTCAAAATACCTGAATTTAGTCCCGGCAGATACCAGAACTGTTATCATTATTCAATTGAGATTTCCGGAAGGGTCTCTGGCATAACTTCCCACATGGAGTCGCTCACCATTCTCTGACCTTCATTGGTCAAGGCATTGTTCACCCGGTAAAGTTCCGCGCGCACCTTTACAATTCCGCTCAGATCCGGCTGCTGCCCCGGCTCTATCCAATAGATCCATGTACCGTCAGACACATTCTGGATTGCTCCCGCATCAGGTACATCTGCCAAAATAACCTGCTGTGACTGTAAACTTCCGTCTTCATTAACACCGCCTACGATGTTGCCGTCCTGGTCATAGAGAATTACCACATTATAAGCCGGATTTCCCTTATAAGAGCCGGTAAACAATATAGAACCTGCCGGAATAACATCTCCTTCATTCTCTCCATACTTATAATCCGCACTCAATGTACCAATTGCTGTCGTTCCGTCTTCGGTTCGTCTGAAGTCCACATTGTCACCTGTCACGCCCAGCACATCCAGTTCCGCAATTGCAATCTGGCTGCCCTCCTGACTGTTCAGGGTCAGTTTCACGGCATCCGTCACATAAGTGCTCACGTAGCCGCCGTCTTCGTTGGCAAAGTATACAAGATCTGCCTCCTGCCAGCTGCCCCTGGCAACGCTGGACCATTCGCCGCCAACGCGAACCCATGCTTCATACTCACCTGTACATCCTCCGGCGCCCTGATATTTCAATCCTGTCACCGTCATGGTCTTGTTGAATTCCAGCACAATTTCCGCGCCTTTTCCCGCCGTTGCGGTATACACGCTGTTTACGTCATTGTCAATAAGCTTTTTAGCGCCGTATACTGTTCCCGCAAGATCTTCCACACCCGGTGTGCAGAGGGAATCCTGGTTTTCCACAACCGGAGCATCGTCAGACGCCGTCAGATTCTGCGTCTCCACCGTCCAGGTAGTCTTCTCCAGGCTTCCGTCATGCTCAATCTTCATAGGTTCCAGAACCTTCACTGCCGAACGGTTCAGATATTTGTCAATCAGCGTGATTTCATACCACACAACACGATTATTCACATAAACCGTATCGCTGAAAGTATTTTCCGTGGCAAAGCCCGCTGTTTCCCTGATAACCTCTCCGCCGGAAATCATACATCTGACAATTTCATATCCCAGCACGTCTTCCTGAGGAATGTTCTTGGAGCCCAGTGTAAAGTCTACCTGGTTTGCGCTTCCTTCTCTAAGCGCCGCCGTCACATTGTCCGCTACTGCTTCCACTGTGCCCGAAGTGTCAAGAGAACTGTTTCCGCCCTGGAGACTGTATACTCTTGCGTCGTCACTTACATAATAAATCGCTCTGGTTTCCTCTTCAAACTGTCCTGCATACGACCTTGTCTCCTCATCAGGAGTCATTCCCCAGCGTTCAAAGAAGTCAAGAATATTCTTCTCTGCCGCCCCGCAGGCCAGACGCATCAGATCCTGATTCTTATCTCCCGCGAAAGTCAGCGCAATACCGCCGGGCGCAGGCGCTCTGCCCGCATTTCTTGCGTATGTATCCACCCGCGCGAAGAACAGGTTCGCAAGCTGCTCATTGTAATCCTCGTAAGTCTTAAAATTATATCCTCTGTCATAAGCAAGGTGAAGCTGCCAGTACATACCCAACTGTGTAAATACATTGGAAGCCGGACCCTTAGCGCCGGATGTCACTTTGTCATAAACATTCGCGTATTGGAAACGCACACTGTCATTGGTATCCTTTGCCTGTGCCAGAACGGAGAAATAGTTGTTCGTTACCTCCGCCACCGCATAGGTGCCCTGGTTAATACAATGGCCAATTTCATGGGCAATTCCCCATCCAAAGTATACGCCGCTCTCATATCTTCCTTCCGCGTCGGACACCACCGGAACCGCAGACACCATACCGGCACAGGAACCCCATTCGATACCAATATGATTGCCGGAAGCGTACATAAATGCTCCTGAGAACATTCTCTGATACCGGACATTCTGATGTCCCTTCGGAATCCGATCCTTTGCGTCCGCCGCACTGTTGTTCAGCCCCTTATGCTGATAGAACAGATACATCATATCTTCCATGGCATCCATGGAACCTAAAATCTTCTCCGCCTGTTCTTCCGTACTGCCTGTTCCGGCCCCTGCCAGAACCTGCTGCGCCGGAATGGAGAACATCATGGTATCCAGCAAAATATCCGTTGCGCCAAGGATACAATTAGGCCCCTCATATGCGTAAGCCACCTGTTTGTTCTCTGAATTCTGATGTACCTCCTGATGCTTTGCCTCTATACCAGCCACATATTGCTGTAACTCTTCCACATAAGCCTTAGTCCTTGCAAGTCTCTCCGCACTGTCTGTCACCTGGTACAAATCAAGTCTTGGCACCTGTACGCCGCCGCTGACACGAACCGCATACTGGTCGTTGGCGTTTGTGCCGGTATATTGAACATAGAGCGCTCCGCCGGACTCAATTCCTGTGGTACTCCATATTTTCGGTACCGTTATCTTATTGGCACCCACTTTCAAAGTTGCCACCGTAGTACTCATAGCGGCTGCTTCCGCATGATATTGTGTCGCCACCAGCTGAAGGTTGGTATTCTCCCCTGACCTCTTGCTGTTATGTCCCACATACACCATGATTTCTTCCTGTGCCGCCGCAACGACACCCAAAGGCTGCCATGCGTTGAGACCGCCAAAGCCTCTGCCCACATCATTTGTAGTAATGCCGTTATGAATTCTGACCGAATCATTCAGCCGGGTATCATTTAAAATAGCCTCTGCCGTCTGAAGTTCACGTTCCAGCAGTTCCCTGTCGGGATGATACTCGCCGCTGACCTCATCTATGGTATTAATCTTCACCCGCAGTCCGTCTATGGTACCCTGGTTCACATCCGCTTTCAGCACCGTATGAAGATCATCCTCATAAAGAGACATAATTTCGTCCATCAGCGTATCATAATGATAGAAATAAACCTCGGCAACGGTCAAAGTTCCTGACGCCGTATATCTCGCAAGACCAAATTGCAGTTTCTTTGCGTTGACCGCATTTGGAAGTTTTATGACGTAATATACCCTGTTTCCCTGGTCAGTCTTTCTCTGCAAGGAAACATTGCCAAGATCCACCTGTTTTCCATCCTCATCCCAATACCGAACCTTTACGTAGAAGATGCCTGTATCCTGACTCGTTATATCATAGAAAGAAATAGTATCCAACTCATACGCCTGATCAAACTCATAGGTAAGTCCATGCTTCAGACCCATATTATTAAAGCCGCCGTCATCCCATGAACCTTTCAGATAGTAGGATTTCGCGTTGTGATCCACTGTACCCCACGCAGTGCCCGCTTCTGTATCCAGGGCGCTGTCCACCATTTTACCGTTCATGGACGCACTGATGATATGCGCTCCTATTTCTCCGTCTTCTCCCACATTGATCAGATTATACTTTGGCATAACCGCAGGATTCATATCCGTCGTCATTGCCGAAGCCGCAAGGGACGGGCCGCTTTCACCGAACTCATTGACGCCGGTGACATAAACCGTATATTCTGTCAGATCTGCCAGATTATTTAAAGTGTATGTATTCTCTGTAATTCCTTCAATCTTCTGATACTCTGCCGCACTGCTCTCTTTATAGAACAGATTGTAAGTAAGTGTATCCTTCATGTCTTTCCAGGAGACAACCACACTCTGATACTTACCAACCGCAGACACATTATCCGGTTTGTCCGGTTTGCCGCTCGGCTTGGGGATTGCGCTCACCCAGTCAGAATATCCGCTGCGCCAGGAACCGTTTACTGACTGTACCTTAATCTGGTATTCCAGATAATTGACCATCTCCTTGCCGCCAAAGCTTGTGAGGACAATGCTGTTCTTGACAGTCAATGCGGTCTCCTGCACATCGCCCTGCTGAATCACAACCTCATATCCTGTGATATTCACACAGGGGTCCCAGGTCAGGCTGATCATACTGCTGCCCGGAACAGCCACCAGATTCACAGGGATATCCATCTCCGGCTCCGGAATTCTGTCTCCCATGCCGTTGACAAATTCCACCTTGGAAATTTCAGCCAGGTTATTATTGTTGCGCATTCCTGTAATGGTCAGAGTCACCTTCTTGACGGCCACCTGTGACCCCAGGTGCAGCAGGATATTTCCTTCACGATCACGTTCCGCTCTCACCTGTGAACTGCGAAGCAAAAACTCCACATTGTCCTCCACGGGAATCTTCTCTTCCTGTTCCGTCCCATCTTCTCCCACATAGACAATGCTGATAAGAGCTTGGCTGATGGGATTGTCTCCGCCGGTTTCGATGATAATTCCGTCGGTTATGGCGGAATCTCCGGCAGCATTAAAATCAAATTCAAGGGAGACAGGGTTTTCCGCTATGCTTCCACCTGCCGCAGGCGTCAGGGTGACACTGCCACGGCTTCTGAGCAATTCCGCCAAATCCCCTTCCACCAGTGTTCCCTCTCCCTGTTTCGGCGCAATAGCGGATGCCGAAATATAATTCTGGATTTTTGCCAGCGTATCTCTGCCGTCCGTATACCCTGACGCCAGATATTCCAAATCTACCAGATTCACCAGCCCGTCCCCGTTTAAATCCGCCGCCATGGCCGGAGCATTGTGGTCAATGGCATTGACCAGCGCCGTACTGTCTGATGCATCGTTTCTTCCGTCCCCATTGACATCGCCGATGAGCAGAACTCCCGGATGCGCAGCGCCCTCCGCGTAATTGACTCCACCAAGGAATCCTGTTGTCAGCTCAATTTCATAAGCTCTGTTTTTTACAGCAATATCCTGCGTGTAGGACGCAAAGCCTTTTGCCGACACTTCCAGCCTGTATATTCCTTCCGCAAGACCTTCAAAAGTCAGCCTGCTGTTCTCTGCCCCCTGGCTGCCCAGAATCATGGAACCTGTAAGTTTGTCCGCGCCTCCTGTCAAACTAACCGCAAACTCCACAGGGCTTTGCAATACCAGACCGGAGCTTATGGATACATCCACCTGTCCCATGCCTGCTGCTTCCGAAATAATACTTTTTGCACCGGCCACGGCAGAAACAGAAGGCAGGGACAGACTTCCCGCCTTCTTTAAAATACCTTCCGCTCCGGCATAAGCAGAAATATTTGAACCTAACGCCAGAACAGCCGCCAAAAATATTGCGCCTCTTTTTTTCAGCCGGTTCTTTTTTGTACGCCAATTCTTATGATCCATTTTCCAATCACACCTTTCTTTTACCGGTTGACCAATCAAGTTGTCCTTATAAACTTTATTTTTTTAATAAAAGCGAATTTCCTGTCATCTCCTTCGGCTGTTCCATGCCCATTATCTGAATCAGTGTGGGAACAATATCCGCCAGGCAGCCATTCTCCCTTAGAGTATATGCCTCGTCATAATTGACCAGGATAAAGGGAACCTGGTTGGTTGTATGGGCGGTAAAGGGTTCTCCTGTCTCATAATCCACCAACATCTCCGCATTGCCGTGATCCGCGCAGATGAACATTGCCCCGTCCACTTCTCTGATGGCCTCCACTGCTCTGCCGACACATTCATCCACCGCTTCCACCGCTTTGACCGCCGCATCCAGAACTCCTGTATGTCCCACCATGTCGGGATTGGCGAAATTGATGATGATTACATGATATTTATCGGACCGTATGGCTTCGCAAAGTCTGTCACATACCTCATAGGCACTCATCTGAGGTTTCAGGTCATAGGTGGCCACATCCTTGGGGGAATTCACCAGCACCCTGTCCTCTCCCTCATTGGGTTCTTCCACTCCCCCGTTAAAAAAGAAGGTTACATGGGCATACTTTTCCGTCTCAGCTATCCGGGCCTGTTTCATACCTTTTGCAGCCAGCCACTCACCAAAGGTATTCGTCACCGCAACTTTATGGAACGCAACCTCCTTGTTGGGAATTGTAGGGTCATAGTCCGAAAAACATACATAGGTAATCTGCTTTCTGGGCCCTCTGTCAAAGCCTTTGAAATCGTCGTCACAGAAAGCTCTCGTAATCTCCCTGGCCCTGTCAGGACGGAAGTTAAAGAAGACAACGGAATCGCCGTCCTGTATGGTTGCTACTGGCTTTCCGTCTTCCACTGCCAGAGTGGGCTTCACAAACTCATCCGTCTCTCCCCTTTCATAGGATTGCGCAATGCCGCAGACGCCGCATGCCGCCGTAAGTCCCTCACCCTTTGTCATGGCATCATATGCCAGCTTCACCCGATCATAATTGTTGTCCCTGTCCATGGCATAATAACGCCCCATCACAGACGCGATTTTACCCACACCAATCTGTTCCATCTGTGCTCTCAGAGCTTCCGCAAACTCTTTGCCGCTGGAAGGAGGCGTGTCACGCCCATCCAGGAAACAATGCACATACACCTTTTCAAGACCGTTTTTCTTCGCCAGCTCCAGCAGTCCGTACAGATGCGTATTGTGACTGTGTACACCGCCGTCGGATAAGAGTCCCATCAAATGCAAGGCACTGTGGTTCTTCTTACAGTTCTCCACCGCCTTAAGGAGGGCCGGATTCTCAAAAAAAGTGCCGTCCTGAATCTCTTTGGTGATTCTGGTAAGCTCCTGGTATACAATGCGCCCTGCACCCATATTCAGATGCCCTACCTCAGAATTCCCCATTTGTCCGTCGGGAAGGCCCACTGCCATCCCGCTGGCATTCCCTCTCACAAAAGGGCATTCTTTCATCAGCCCATCCATCACTGGTGTCCTGGCCTGGGCTATGGCATTGCCCTCTGTCTTCTCATTCAGCCCATAGCCGTCCAGAATCATTAAAACTATCGGTTTTTTGCTCATTTTTACCTCCATGCCTGAAACATCAGGCCTTCTCATGCTTGTGTGGAAATGTTTCCCACGCCCTGCTAGCATTATACCCTCAAAAGTATCCAAACGCAATATTAATTTTTTGTATCTTGTCTTGTATTTTACGCACGCTGTTGTTATACTGTCTTGAACTGTGAAATTTTAGGAAAGGATGGTTTCATCCCTATGAGACAGGAAACAATTTTTCGTCTGACAGAACCGGAACGCAGAAGACTGGACGCCATGGAACGCCGGTACCGCAAGGACGCAAGGACAAAATTTGAAACAAGAGTTGCGCATTACATCCAAATCACAGGGGGGCATTATACTTCCATCACAATCAGAGATCAGAAAAGCCGCTGGGGAAGCTGTTCCTCCAGCGGCACTCTGTCATTTAATTATCGTCTTATATTTGCCCCGCCCATCATATTGGACTATGTGGTGGTACATGAACTCTGTCACCTGACCCATATGAATCATTCCAGGGACTTCTGGAATATGGTCGCCGCAGTCATGCCGGACTATCAAATCCACAGGCAATGGCTGCGTGACCATGGGCACGAACTTACTCTGGAAGCCCATCTTACAAGGCTGGGGATTCCTCTCACCCTCTAAGCCTTATCGGTTTTCATCCACATAGAGCTGCGCCCTGCTCTGAATTACCTGCGCCACATCCTTGGCCGATTTCTGTCCAGAATAAAAGCTCTCCATCTCTTCATTGATAATGGTCATAACCTCACTGTTGCTGTAGTAAGCCTTATTCACGGACAGAATGAAATTCACCGCCTTATCTACCTGCTCCTGGGTCAATGTGGGCAATACAATGGACTCATTATTCAGATAAAACGTCTCGTCATATTCCACCTTCTCACCATTCTCATCCAGGTAATAAGGCCTTTCCGTTCCTTTCTTGGCATTTTCCCTGAAGTATTTCATCTGTATGGGAAGTCCCCATGTAAGCTCCGACTGGTACTCATCCGTCAGGTAATACCGCAGGAAATCCCATGCGCCTTCCTTATTGGCGGAACGGGCGGAAATGGCAAAGGACTGGTTGGCATTGATGAAAGAACCCTGGCCGTTTTCCGAAGGAAAACCTATGTAGGCCACATCCTCGCCAATTCTGCCATTGATGGTGTAATTCAGGTTTTGAATGTCATTAATGCTCATCTGGCACAATATGGTTCTGTTATCCCGATACTGGCTTTGATAATTCATCCAGTAATCTTCCCCATAATAATCCTCTCCCAGCTCTGTGGGAAGAGTCTTGGCATATTCCATCATATCCATAAAATGCTGAGAGGCAAAATCACATTTTCCCGTGGACACATCCACAAAGTCGCTGGCACAGAAATCCATCATAATACCAAAGAAACTGTCCCTGGTGGTCTCGCCAAACAGTTGTGTCTTATCCGGCATTGACGCAATGAGCTGCTTCGCTTCCTCCATGGTCCAGGAGGTTTTGTCTCCTACAAGGGAAGTCTTGGCAACCATGGTTCTCACCCCAAAATTGGGAATCACATAATACAATGTCCCGTCTACAGAGTAGGCGTCAAAGACATTCTGCACAAACTCTACCTGAGAAAGCTCCTCATCCTCTTCGATCATCTTCCCAATGTCCGCCAGAAGACCTTTGGAGGCGTAATTTTCCATGGGAAGGCCGCTGGTAATCAGAATATCCGGCATTACGCCCGTAATGATGTCATTGTTCAGCTGCTTCATACCCGCTTCATAATCTTCATAAGTATTGTAAGAATCATAATCCTTCACCACAATGCGGTATTGATCACTGGAACGATTGTATTCTATGACACGCCGCTTCATTTCACTGTTGACATAGCTGCCTGCCAATACCAGCACCGCCTTGTCAGGAATGTCTTTGGGATCCACGTAAGTCAGCACACCGGCTGTGAGCTTCTCACCATAATCCTCGTAAAATACTGCCAGAAACGCGTTATTGTCCAGTTCAACCAGACTCACCATATTGGAAATATTCAGATCCGAATTGATGAAGCTCATCTTCATGGTACCTTCCGTATCCCCTATATTATAGGTGAAGACACCCTTGCTGTTTGAGTATATCAAATCGGAATTTTTCCCTGCGGATATGGTATTAAAACCATTCCAGCTGAAGGAGGAAGGAAACGGAACAGCTTCTCCCACCGTATCCGTAGTCAAGTCATATGTAGCAATAAATTCTTTTGTCCAGTCGTTCTCGTCATAATACATCACCAGGAAAGTGCCATCCTCCTTGGCAATCATCCGGTCCCGATTCTGAAACAGCTTGGTGGTATCCTCAGACAAAGGCTTCTTCTCCGATACATTCCCCTGAGTGTCCACGGACATTTTATAGAAGTTGTCGCCCGACAATATCAGATGCAGCGTGCCGTCCGCAGTCGCCACCATGTCACCTATATAAAGGTACTCTTCCTCCGAGTTCAACTCCAACAGTTCTTTTTCCCACTGCATACTTCCGTCAGAATTCCAGCAGACAACAGAATAATTCTGGGTAGAGACATAATTTTCAGGATCTGAGGAATCTTCATATCGATGCTCGTGAACGGCATATATCTTTCCCTCTGAAGAAAAGACATAATTATAATAATTGTCATATTCCCATATATTGGAATTGTCACCGTCAATCACGCCGATATCCGGAATGGCAACAGCGGAATCAACCGCCATTCTGGCAAGGCCTCCGCCTGCTGACGGACTCCCTGACCCTTTGGCCGGGAATTCCAAAGGATGGACCTGAATATCACTTCCGTCTTCCTTCATGGAAATCAACCGTATGTCAGATTCCCCATTTCCTTCCCAGTGATACACTTCCACCATGAGATAGACCATACCATCCTTGTGGGCAGAACCGTTGACATTGATTCCATCCCCATCCAGCTCCGGCAACGCGAACTCCTGAAGCTTATACACATTCTCCTTGGCCAACGCCGCGTTTGCCATCTTATTGTCCTTGCCGCAGGCACCGAGTCCAATTGTCAGACAGAATACCAGGCATAGACTCAAGAATCTTCCAAATAACTTTTTTTTCATAATAACCTCCATATCACAGCTTCCCTGTGACTTACATGCCTTCCTTCATCTTTTCCAACCGTTCCTTTTCCAGCCATTCCCCCTCTTTCGTCCTGGTTCGTCCAGATACCCCAGGTCATCCACCTTTTTGCGCCGAATCCTCTTCTTCTCTTTTGGCATTTTTTCTTTCGGCTTCTTTTCCCTGGGTCTTTTTTCCTCTGAAATACCTTCTCCCAGGACACCGCCTTTGTTTTTGCGTGCCCGGAACTTTTCTGCCTGCCGTTCGGCTTTGTCCTGCAACTTCAGGCGCACGTCACGCAATGTCCAGCCCTTATGTCTCCACCAGATAATGAAGAACACCAGCGCCATTAAGACGGGATACGCCAAAAACAACAGCCCAAACAAGGTAATCACAGCCAAAATATCCTCATATCCCCTGGCAATATTTTCCCAGAAAGGATAGATAATGGCCTTTCCGTTCATGGAACGGGTTCCGAACCCTCCCAGCAGTTTCAGCCTTGACAAAAGAGAGTATCTGGTGCTGTTTTCCACAACCTCCACATTTTTCTCATCACTGCCCAAATGCTCTTTGATGTATTTATAGGCAAATTCCGAAACCGGATTTGGCATTACAATTTCGTAATGATTAATGCCATTGCTTTTGCCCAGCTCCGACAACGTCTGGTAGGATACATAGACCAGCGTACTGTCCAGCCCCGCCGCTTCCGCCAAACGTCCACTTTCCCTGCGTATGACTCCTGTTACAATATGGGACTGCCCACCGATATCCACCGTCATTCCCGCCACATCGGAAGAGCCAAAGAGCTGCCATGCCGCGTCTTCATCTATGACACAATAATCCTGCATCAGGTCATTGCCTGAAAAATAGGACCCATACAAAAGCTCCTCCGGGTGAAAGAGGAAAAAGTCACCGCCGATGCCGATAGCATCCGCCGACAATCTTCCTCTGTCGGTGGTAAGGGTGATCTGGCCGTCAGCGCTGTATGCGTCCGCCCACAGCCTGGCGCCTGCGTTCTCCGATTCCTGCACCACGGAAGCATCCGTCAGCGCGCCGTCAATGGTATGTTCAAATTCCTCAATAGAATCCGCCGTAATCTTGGCGTTTACCGAGAAAAAGCAGCTGACCTGGGAAACATTCCCTTCTTTGCTCCACCGCGCCGCAGCCTGCTGTGAAAGCTGACTGCGGCATAAATGGTTCGTTATGAACAGCAGAATCAGGAAAATCAGAAAGGAGACGCCTCCGCTGATACCCAATACTATTTTCTTCATCGCTTACCTCATCTTACTCTCAAATTAATTGGATGCCAGCCGAACCAGTTTTCCGGCTTCCACCGGTTTGGTAGAAGTTGTTATCACAAATTCATAGCCATAGAGAGCCGCGCTGATAGCGGACTGGGTATCATCGCTGGCAAGCACTTCCACATCCACACGGCTTGCGGTATAACGAGTTCCCAAAGGACTGGACTTGGACTCCACAATCAGAATAAATTTACCGTTATTGTCTTCACGAATAGCGCTGTTTGGAACAATCAAATCATAGTTTGCGCTCTTCTGGCCCACTGACAGGTTTAAACTCTGACCTGCGGTCACACTGCTTCCGGTCACATCAAAAGTCAGCAGCTTCTTCTGGCCGGGGTCCGTGGTATCCGGTTTGATGCTGGAAAGTGTCACTTCCAAATCGTCATATCTCCAGGCATTGACCAAATCCGCCTTATCGCCCACAGACAATCTTCTGGCCTGTTCATTGGTCACGGAAAAGCTCAAGGTATACCCCTTGCCCTCCGGCTGCATCACTGCCACAGGTGTGGCGGCGGAAGTGGTATTGCCCGCAGTGACATTCAGCTTTGTGATCGTTCCTGATATGGGTGCCGTAATGGTAGCGCCCGTGGTTTTCTCCTTCAGTTCATCCACCTTTTCCTGCGCTTTGTCAATGGCGTCCTGGTAAGCCTGCAATCCGGACACCCTGCCGATTTGAGAATTCAAATCCGTAAGTTCTTTTTGTCTGTCCGTAAGATCCTTTTGTCTGTCTGTCACCGCCTGCTGTTTCCTGGTCAGCACATCCTGGGCTTGTTTCTGCTCCGCTTCAATAAGTCCCTGCTGATATTTCAGGCCGTTGATAATGTCTTCCTTATCCTTCGCCTTTCTGGCATCCAGATTTGCCTGGGCTTCTTCCAGCACTTTTGCTTTCTGCGCCACTATGGTTTTGGCATTTTCCAGATTGGTCTGGCTCGCAAGCAGATTTGCGTCCTCCACGGCTCGCTGGGCCAGAAGCTCTTTGGCCTGATCGCTCTCCTCCCAAAACGCACCCAACCCTGCCTGGTCAAATTCCGCCTTCCCCGCCTCCCAATTGGCCACGATTTCATTTATTCTCTGCTGTATACGGTTTATTTCATCCTGAATTCCATTTCGGTTATTCTCGGCATTGGCAAGCTCTTCCCTGGCCCAGTCACGGGTATGCCTTTCTCCGGAATCCCCATCGTCGTTATTGTTCTGTTCAATAGAAATCTGAAGGGTAAAGGCATCATAGCGCTGCTTTATGGCATCCAATGCGTTCTGCGCCTGTTTCACTTCATTTTCCGCCATTTTTACCGCATTTTCCGCCGCCTTTACCGCATTTTGCTTTGCGGAAATCTGGACCCGGTAATCCTCAATGGATATGCCGCTCTCCGCCGCCTGAATTTCGGAGGAAGTCAACTCCGTGCTCAGCATTGCCTTCTCGTAATCAGCCTCCGCCTTTTCCAATGCCTCCAGCGCCGTCTTTAACTCGTCGCTGTCTTCATCTTCCAGATAATAAAGGACGGCTCCCTTCTCAACCACATCCCCTGTACGCACGGCCACACTGGCCACTTTCCTGGTCTCCGTCACCTTCACCTCATAAGGATCGCCGCTTTCCACCGTCCCTGATCCCCTTATCTTGGCCGTAATGGTTCCTGACTGCACATATTGCGTCGCCACCTCCGGCAGGGAATAGTTCATAATGGTCTGGGAGAAGAAAGTCAGCAGCAGCATTACCGTAAGGAATACAATCGCCGCATTCTTCACCCATTCCCTTCTCTTTGTTCCATTCTCATTCATCTCTTTTTCTCTCCTATATCCAATCACTGCTTTTGGGAACCCTTCTTATCCCTTGATACCTCCCTGGTAGGTAATTCCATCCACCAGATATTCCTCCCCGTACAAGAAGATTAACAGACTGGGAACCATATATATGGTAGCCACCGCAAATGCCAATCCAATTTCCCCTGCGTTAATCTTACTCAGGAACACGGACAAGGGATGTTTTTCCGCGTCGGTGAGCAAAAGCAGCGGCTGTTCCACCATATTCCAGTAGTCAATAAATACCAGAATGGCTGCGGAACAAATGGCGCCTTTGCACAGGGGCATACAAATCCTCCGATAAATCTGCCATTCTCCTGCGCCGTCTATCTGTGCCGCTTCCATCACCGACTCCGGTATCCTTCGCATGAATTTTGTCAGCAAAAATACCGCAAAGGGGGAGACAATGCCCGGCAGCCAGATAGCCCAGTTGGTGTCCAGAAGTTTCAGCCAGTCGCTGACCAGATAGTTGGGCACCAGCGTCACCTGATAGGGCATTAGCATCAGGATAATATACATAAAGAAAATCATTTCCCGAATTCTTCCCCGGTATCTGGCAAAACCATAGGATGCCAGGGACGCCACCGTGAGCTGAAATAATACAATGGGGCCCACCAATATGACGGAATTCCAGAACTTCAGCAAATATTCCGGACTTTTCAGCAGTACCGTATTGTACTGACTGAAAGACACCATATCGGGAATGAACTTCAAATTCACCTTTTCAGATATGTAAACCTTTCCTCCGTTTGCGTCCGTGGCAAACACGGAGCCATAATTGGCCGATATTTCCGATGCCGACATAAACGAATTGGTAATGGTCAGCACAATCGGCATTAAAAACAGGAAAGCAAATGCCGCCGCTACCAACGTGGCCAGAGCAATCCTTCCTGTCTGCCACATTTTCCTGCGTTTCACACTGGAAAGCTTCCTGCCGCCCCGCCCCAGGGTTCTTGACGCCGGAAGTTCATATGTGCTTTTTTTCTGCTTTTTCAACCTTCCACATCCTTTCCAAAACGATTTTCCGCAATAAACAGGATTCCGATGATGACAATCATCACAAGGGACATCAGAATTGCCGCTGCCGAAAGCGTTTGATAATCCAGCGATTTGAACTTGTTGTTCATAAAGTGCTGCAAGGTATAAATGGAGTCATAGGGATAATCCCCCGTAAGCAAATAAACTTCCCGGAATACCTTGAAGGAGTTAATCAATGACATTATCGTCACAAATAAGAGCGTGGAGGATAGATACCGTATCTTAATATAGAAAAAGGTTTGCAGAGGTGTGGCGCTTTCCAGAGTCGCCACTTCCAAAATGTCCTTTGGTATGCTGGCCAGGGCCGCCATAAACATAATCATATTATACCCCAGATTCTTCCACAGGAACAATATCACCACAACCACCAGGGCATAGTCCGATTTCAGCCAGTCTATCTTGTTCACTCCCAATACCGTCAGAATCTCATTGAGCGCTCCATTATAGTGGAAAATAACCTGCCAGATCAATACAATGGATGCCACGGGAACCATCATGGGGCTTAAGAAAAAGGTTCTGAACTGGCTCCGGAACGGGAGCTTTGCCTCCAGCACTATTGCCAGCAGCAAGGATAACACCACCGCCAGGGGCACTGCCACAACAGAAAACGACAGGGTATTGTTGACTGCCCTTCTGAAGGCGGAATTACGTAATATATTCTGAAAATTATCCAAAAACACAAAATTGCCGCTGATAGGATTATCTACCAGAGAATAATAGATTACCACCAGAAAAGGAATGATGAAAAATGTCATCACCCCCAGGAAGCTGGGGGCAAGGAACGCCCCCGAACTTATCTTCAGCTTTCGCGTTCTTCGAGTCGTCTTAATATGATCTTTTGGCTGTCTGATTTTCTGCTTCTTACTCACTTTTTATCCTCATTCCAGACGTAATCTCATATGCCGCCCACTCTGAGGCGGGCGGCAATGATGACTTAATTATTCTCACCCACATATATCTTGATTCGGCTCTGAATAACAGATGCCACCTCATCCACAGATTTCTGCCCTTTGTAAAAGGCATCCGCCTCCTCATTGATAATGCTTACAATCTGGCTGCCATAGTTATAGTTGATTGGACGGGAATTTTCCAGGAGCTCCATAATAATATCCACTTCTTCCTGTGTGGTGGTATGATATTCGTAAGACCAGCCGTCCTGATATCCTATACTGCCCCCACCCATGATGGCAACCTGATTGCCATTTTCATCTACATAATACTCTACCTTGGTAGCCTCGGCAATCATGGCATCCAGTTTGGACTTCACCACAGGGAACCCATTCCAGTATCTCCCGCTATCTTCCTGAGTCAAAACTGACTCAATAAACGCCCAGGCGCCCTCTTTATTCCCGGATTTGGCCGTAATCCCATATGCCTGATTGGTCATAATCGCATGCCCGCCTTCCCCGCTTATAGTAGGGAATCCGATACATGTCATCTGCCCTTCAAATTCCTCTATGGGAATCTGAATGTCATTGAAACCGGTAAGCCCCACCGTATCCAGAAGCACTTCGCCATTCTGTATCTTGGTAGGCGTAGAAGCCTCATCCGACCTCCAATCGTATGCATCCGGAAAACGATTCACAAAGGTAAGCATACTTTTAAATTCTTCAGAATCAAATTTACATTCTCCTGTGGTCCAGTCAACAAACTCGCTTTCGTTGTACATCATTAAGTATTGCATGAACTGTCCTTTGGTAACTCCGTCAAAAAGAGCTTTGCCGGGATTGGCATCCGCATAGGCAATGAGGTCATTAACGGTCCACCCCTTCTTTCCCTCAAGGTCTTTGGCGCTGCCCGCCACAGTCATAATACTGAAATTATTCGGAATGCTCACCAGCACCCCCTCATATGTATAAGCTTCCAGAGCCTTCTCCACCAGATCTGAACGGTTCAGCACAGTACTTTTCTCCAGGTAAGGCGCCAAGTCCTCAAACACTCCCTTTGCCGCCAGCTGAGAGACATTCACCCCATAAAGCTCAATAATATCAGGGCCATTCTTGGATGTGATATCATTATTCAGATTGGTCAAAGCATCGTTTAAAGCATTGTTATAATCGTCATACTCGTCAGGCATATACTCCCTGATGCTGATATGATACTTGTCGCTGCTCTTGTTGAACTTCACCGCGGATGACCGAAGCTCGGAATCCCCATATATGCTGCCTATCAAAATGATTTCTTTCTGCTCCACCTCACTGCTCTTTTTCTTGGTCAGCAGCGCAATTCCGCTGTCATTGGTCTCCCAATCCTGATATACCACCGCCAGCCTGCCGTCTTCCAGTGTACCGCAGGCGGATACAGAGGAACCGTCTATGTCACTGTCCAGCCAGTCAAAAAGCTCTTCTTTCGTCTGAGTCTGCAAATCGTATTCATAAACTTTGCTGCTGTCAAAGATCAGAAAATCCTTCTCGATACCCGGCCCCAGAGAACTGTTGCCTCCCCCGGAGAATCCTTCATAGGAAGCTCCCAGCTTCTTTCCGTCGAAATCAAGCTCTGTCAGGGTCGAACCATTGCCCCCATCGCTGCCCGTGCCCAAAATATTGATATATACCTTTCCGTCTTTGCCCCGTCCCATACCGCTGACCCATCCGTTTGACATATCGGCCAGCGCAATCTTCCCCTGATACGCGCCCTGCTCATTATAAAGCATTACGAAATCCTCCAGGCAAATGTAGCATCGCCCCTGGCCGTCCACAGTCATGGTTCTGAGATATATGTTATCCGAATCCAGCTCTTTTTTAAACTGTTCTGTCAGATTTTCCGAATATACCATGGTTCCCTGGGAATCAAATTTATACAGGACCTGCCTGGAATCATATACTCCCTCTGACACAGGAATTGAATCATATGTAACAATATAAATGGCCCCGTCGGCACCTATGACAAATTCATTGATATTTGCGCTCACTCCTTCGTCAGGCCACGCCAGCGAAATCGTTTCCGTCTGCTTATCTGTAATAGAATACCTGCATAAATTACTCTGCCCCTGCCCTGTCTCCTCATCCCACGCCCAGGAAGAATAATATGCGTCGTTCCCGGAAAGCTGCATGTTGTAATAGGATACATTCTCACCTTCCACTGTGATAAATTCCGGCACATACACCCATTCCTTCCTTACGGTATCACCGGAAGCCTCCGTATCGCCACAGGCGCTTAAGGGCAATACCAACATGGCAGAAAGCGCAAGCGCTCCTGCGCACCGCACCAGTTTATTTTTCATAATCACACCTCTCCTCAATATAAAGTAAAAACTCAATACGCAGTTCCTACGCCCCTCCCCTTCCAGGGCGTCCCTCATTCCAAAACCACATATTGAGTATAGCACACTATTTCAAAATTGAACCTTAAGATTTTATGAATTACAGAAAAATAAAGCATACAATTGCAATCATTTTGTAATTTTTTGTTGGGAAACCTGCTTTTCCCGCTGATTTCGCAGGCTATTTTATACGAATATAATACTTGCGCAGTTCCCTGGTTCTCTTCCCATAGCGCCACATGCTGCCCAAATGATTATAGAACCAGAAGGACTCCACCAGAAGCCTGTTTGCCTTTCCCATTTTGTCTTTGGTGGTCTTGCCGTAATACTCTCCGCCGCAGACCGCCGCTTCCTGCCCCTTCTCCCTTATCAAACCAATCAAATCGGATTCGGAGGAAATCTTTTCCGCCAACTCCGTATATCCAAGCCCTATGCAGTCTTCTTTATGCGCGTCGCTGCCGCCGAAAACCGGTTTGCCGAACCGCATGGCAAGGTCCATGGCCTTTGCGTTGCTTTCCGGACTCTCGCAGGAGTTAAATCCTTCCAGAAAATCAAATTTGTCAATCACCGCCAGCTGATTGCGGAATTTTCTGGTATTGATGATGCTTAAGTACTTCTCACCACATGGGTGAGCAGGCCCTAATATGCCCCCGTATTTATGAACAATTTCAATCAGGAAACGTACCGGCAGCCCCCTAAGCTCCAAAATCTTGAGCTTCACCCCTTCCGGCATAATCACCAGAATATGTCCGGCGTCAATGGTATCGTATTCCACGCCTTTCAGTACCACAAAACTGTTGTCATAATTCTCCTTTACCTTTTTCCACTCACGGTATCCATTGTAAGAATCATGATCACTGATCAACATCCCGTCAAAGCCTTTTTCCTTCAATTTGGCAATAAATTCTTCTATGGGAACCTTGCCGTCCAGTGAACCTTCTTTCGTATGACAATGCATATCCAATTTCATTTTACCCTAACCTCCATACGGCCCTGCCGCAAACTAAATGTTTCACTTTCGTTTTTAATCCACACTCTTCAGCGATTCCGTCATGCTGATACCTTCCAGTTTCCTCTCCATGACTTTGTTCACAAACCATGCGAACAAAATGGTAAGAATCGCGCTGTAACAATAACTTACCGGCTTCACATAAATATCAAAATTCATCATATCCACTTGTATTTCATTCATGACAAACATATGCAGAAAATGTCCCAGAATCAGCCCCACCACTGTCCCCAGCGCCGTCAGCAAAAGATTCTCCCGAAATACATAAGAAGCCGTCTCATTTTTATAAAAGCCCAATACTTTAATTGTGGCAATCTCTCTGACCCTCTCGGTAATATTGATATTGGTCAGATTATACAGAACAATAAATGCCAGTCCGGCAGCACACAATATGACCACCGCCACAATAATGTTCAGGCTCGCCATCATATTATCCACACGGTCCATGGTATCCCTGATAACCGTCACATTCACCACCTGTTCCAGCTGCATCAACGCCGCCGCAATCTCATGGGGCACTTCCTCCCCCGCTTCCTGCGCCAGATTCACATAAGCTGTCTTCCTTTCCGGTTCTTCCCCTGTGCATTCCTGCCAGGTCTCTTGGGAGATATGAATATAATCCCCGATATAATTCTCATAAATTGCGGAAACCGTAACAGTTACGGTTCGCATATCGTCGTCTCTCAAGGCAATATTGTCCCCAATTTTGATACGGTACACTCTTGCCAGCTTATTGGAAATCACCGCTTCCCCCAAACCGGGATAGTCAATCGGATCTTTCCCTTCCGTGTGAAGGTCTACAAAATCCGGCAGTTCTGCCTCTGTCCCCACCACAAGAGTCACGGATCTGACGCCGTTATCGTACACCAAATCCATATTTTTCTCCATAACGCAGGTGTAGCCACAAAGCCCTGCTCCCTCCAGCTCCTCAAGGGCGTTTCCAAGCTCCTGGCCGGCATTTTCCTGAAAAGATACACCGAGGTCAAAGACTTCTATCTCCCCAAACTGCATTTTGGCCACATTCGCTATGGAGTCCTTAATGCCAAACCCTGTCACCAGCAATGCCGTACACCCGCTGATTCCCAGCACCATCATAAACAGCCTTCTCTTATAACGGAAAATATTGCGCAGGGATACTTTTTTCAGAAATCCCAATCTCTTCCACAGAAAAGGAATATATTCCAAGAATACTCTCTTTCCTGCCTTGGGCGACTTAGGCCGCATCAACGCGGCAGCCACCTGCGCCAGCTCCACCCGGCAGGACAGCCATGTGGCGCCAATGGAGCACAGCAGGGATACTGCCAAAGAAATAACAGCCAGTTTCCAGTCAAACAGATAAGCGATTGGATCCGCCTGATACATAATCCCATATCCGTACCACACCACCTTGGGAAATCCCCAGGTTCCCCCAAAATATCCCACCAGACAGCCCCCAACCGCCGCCAGTCCGGAATATGTGGTATACTTGGACATAACTGCCCATTCTCCGTACCCCAGGGCCTTTAATACGCCAATCTGGGTTCTCTGCTCCTCCACCATCCTGTTCATGGTGGTAATGCAGACCAGAGCCGCCACCAGGAAAAAAAACAAAGGAAAGATGGTGGCAATTCCCGCTACAATCTCTGAGTCGCTCTCAAAACACACATACCCCACATTGGTGTCCCTGCCCAGCACATAGACATCCGGCTCCTTCAGTTGGGATAATTCCCTCCTGGCATCCGCCAGTTCTGTCTCCGCCTCAGAAATCTTCTCTTCAAATTCTGTCAGCCCCTCCGCATATTCCTGCTCTCCCTCCCTGTATTCCCGCTTGCCGTCCGCAAGCTCCTGCTCTTTTTCCATCAGAGTTTTCTGTCCGTCCGCAAGCTCCTCTTTTGCTTCCTCAATGGCTATTGCTCCATCCGCAAGTTCTGCTTTGGCTTCTTCTATGGACTTTCTTCCATCCGTAAGCTGCTGCCTGGCATCTTCAAGGGCCTGCCGCCCTTTTGCAATTTCCTCCTCCGCATCCAAAATCTCTTTCCAGGACTTGGCAAGTTCCCTGTCCCCCTCTTCCAACGCCAAGGCTGCCAGGTCAAGCTGTGCCATGTAAAGGGCAATGACTTTCTCTCCCTCCGCAATAGCTCCCAGCCCCGCCGCCAGTTCCTGTTCAGAAATCAGTCCCGCCGCTGCTGCGGCCTGCAAACCCGCCTTCTGAATCCCCAGCTGCTCTGACTCGACTTCCAGCTTTGCCCGATTCTCCGCCACAATCTGTTTTCCATCTTCTACTTCCCTGTTGCCTTCTTCCCATTGACGTTTTCCTTCGGCAAGATCCGCTTCTCCCTTCTTCAGCTCCTCTTCCTTCCCGGCTATGGTGGTTTCGGCATCCGCAAGTTCCTGCTCCTTCTCCGCAATGGTAATCCGGGCATCCGCAAGCTCCTGCTCTTTTTCTTTCAGGGTCTGTTCCCCTTCCGCAAGCTCTTTTTTCGCGTCTTCCAGCGCCTGCTCACCTTCCAGTATTTCTGCTTTGGCATCCGCCAGAGTTTGGGCCGCGTCCGCCAGCTCCTCTTCCCCCTCCGCTTTTTTCTCCGCGAATTCCTTCTCAGCATCGGCCAATTCTGCCTCCGCCTCTCTTACGATTCTCTCATACCTTCCAAGAGCCGCCTCTTTTGCCATCTGCTCCCAATATGGTTCCTCCCTGTCCACAAAGCCGGCGTATTCCTGACTGTACAAGTCATAGTCCTGCAAAAACCGCACATAAATCTCCGTGTCATAGTCTACGTCAAAACCATCCCTCGGCAGATAGAGGAAGCCGTCCAGCTTCCCTGTTCCCAGTGAGGTATTGCCCCTTTCGTACTGCAAATACAGAGGGGACTGAACCACCCCCACAATCGTATACGCCCCATGCGCAAACCGCTCCAGATCTTCCTCTTTATTGTCTTCCGAAAGATAAAGAACGCTGCCCACGTCAGAATCCCCCAAAAGCTTGCTGTCCACAAGACACTCATACCCCGACTGGGGCATTCTGCCGGAAAGCAGTTTCAGGGTATTGACCTCTTCCGTGATGCTATATGCTTTTATCACGCCCTGGTTGCCGTCTCCCATATGATACAATATATCAAAAGATACCGCTCCTTCCACCGCATCTGCGTTTTCCTCAAACTTTTCGGCGGCTTCCTTATCAAATCCCAATGTGGAAATCAGGCGGAAATCATAAAAATCATGCCGATACAGATAGTCCTTCACCGTGACCAGCATTGCCTCTTTCGCAACCGTCAAACCTGCAAAAAAACCTACCCCCAGAGCGACTATGGCAAAAATCGCCATAAAACGCCCAAGACTTGACCAAATCTCTCTGAAAGTAGACTTTCTCAGAAGCGTTTTCCTTTGGAATGACATTCTCCACTCTTCCTCCCAGTTTCTCTTCCATTCTTGCCCATTTCAGACTTCCAGGCCTGAAGTTCCAAACAGGCATACTTTGACCGCCTGGAATACCCATGCGTATCTACCACTCTATCTCAGAGATATCCACAATATGATCGTTTTTTACCATACTGGCCACAGTCCCGCTCTTTACTGTAATCACCCTGTCCGCCATAGCTGTAATGGCCTGATTGTGGGTGATGACTATGACCGTTTTTCCCATGTTCCGGCAAGTGTCCTGCAACAGTTTCAGCACCGCCTTACCTGTATTATAATCCAGAGCTCCTGTGGGTTCATCGCACAAAAGCAGTTTCGGATTCTTCGCCAAAGCCCTTGCGATGGCCACACGCTGCTGTTCCCCTCCCGATAACTGGGCGGGAAAATTCCTGGCTCTGTCTTTCAGCCCCACCTGTTCCAACACGGTGGCGGCATCCAAAGGTTCCCTGCAAATCTGTGCCGCCAATTCCACATTCTCCAAAGCGGTCAGATTCTGTACCAGATTATAGAATTGAAACACAAACCCTACGTCAAAACGTCTGTATGCCGTGAGTTCTTTTTTATTATAAGCCGATACCTCTTGTCCGTCCAGAAAAACTTTTCCCCCCGACAGGGTATCCATTCCCCCTAAAATATTCAATATGGTTGTCTTGCCGGCGCCGGAAGCCCCAACAATCACGCAAAACTCGCCTTTTTCAACCTCAAAGTTCACACCGTGAAGGGCTTTTATCTCCACCTCACCAGTGCCATATACTTTTTCCACATTCTGAAAGCTTACAAAGGAACCCATCTTCATCCATCCTGTCTGAGATAATAACCCGCATTTTCTTCCAATATCCGGAAATATTGTTCCGTCAAACCTTAACCACAAAAAAGTATAACACAAAACCTTCCCTTCTACAAATTGTTTTGTTATAATTAAGAAAAAAGTTATTACATATCACACTATTATAAGATAAAGGTTGGGAAAATTTATGCTTTTTATTCATCTTTTCGCTGTTCTGGGAATCGCTGTTTTCATAATCTGTTTTTATGGAGCGGAACATAAACGTGAGGGCTTTGGGAAAAACCATATCATCCTATTGTTTTCGGCGGCTCTTGTCGTCCGACTGCTTTCCGCCGCTCTGTCCAAAGGCTTTGGAACGGATACTGCCTGCTTCGCCGCATGGGCGGAGAGAATTTTCCAGGTGGGGCCCGGCGCTTTCTACTCCCCCGACGTCTTCACGGATTATCCTCCCGGCTACATGTATGTCCTTTGGATTATGGGCGCAGTGCGGAATCTCTTCCAGATGGGATATTATTCCGTACCCCATTTGATATTGCTGAAATTCCCCGCCATAGTCTGTGATATGATTTGCGGTCTGCTGATATATGGGGAAGCCTCCCGAAAGTGTTCAAAAAATCAGGCTTTTTTCCTGTGTACAGCCTACCTTTTTAACCCGGCCATCGTTTTGAATTCCTCCATATGGGGACAGGTGGATTCCATATATACCCTGGCCATTGTCTACATGTGCCTCTGCCTCATACGGCGCAAAATGTACTCTGCCTATATCATCTTTGCGCTGGGGCTTTTGATCAAACCTCAGACACTTATGTTCTCCCCTGTGCTTCTGGCCGGAATCATTGACCAGGTTTTTCTGAAAAATTTTTCCATAAGGCATCTGCTTCATCACCTGTTCCAGGGATTGACTGCCCTGGGAGGGATGATCATTCTCTGTCTCCCTTTTGGACTCGAAAATGTCTGGAAACAGTACTTCAGCACTGTGTCTTCTTACCCATACGCAGCAGTCAACGCATGCAATTTATGGGGATTTTTCGGCCTCAACTGGATCAGTCAGAACAATACTTTCTTAGGCATTCCCTATTACATATGGGGGTTTGCCGCTATCCTGGCCGCCGTGGCCGCAACTCTCTATCTGAGTCTGCGAAACACCCATGACACGGAAAAATATCCCTTTCTTGGCGCATTCCTGCTGCTTACCATTTTTGTATTTTCCGTGCGTATGCATGAGCGATACCTTTATCCCACATTGACTCTTCTGCTCCTGGCCTATGTATATAAACCCGCAAAGATGAATTATCTTATGTTTGCGGGCTTATCCATACTGCATTTTTATAATACGGCGGACGTGCTGTTTTTCTATGATCCTGCCAGCTATGACAGGAAAACACCCCTGATTTTGCTGGTATCCACGGGAATGTTGCTCTGTGCGGGTCTGCTTTTTTATACGGCCTGGCATTTTTACAGGGGTAAGGGGGCGAGACAGGCTGACTGGCAGACTGCCACGCAATCCGGCGGCCGGTCCTATCACTCCGGTTCCCGTCCCTTTCATGAAAGCAACGCGAAAGCTTCCGGCAGCAAAACATCAAAGACAACGCATTCTTCTTCAAGTGGAGCCCACCGCTCCCCTTCAGGTAAGAAGCTTTCTTTCCAAGTCTCCCGCAGGGGAAGGCCCCTGGGGAAAGGGGATGTTCTCTGTATGCTGCTATTTACACTGGTGTACGGCTGCTTTGCTCTCCATGATCTGGGAGACCGCCAGGCGCCCGCCAGTTCTCTGACCGTAGAGCCAAACCGGTCCCTTACGTTTGATTTCGGTTCCGAGGTTCCGGCTAAATTGACCTATTATATTGGCCCCTGGCACAGCAGCTGCTTCTTGCTGGAAGGAAGAAATCATCCCGAAGCTCCCTGGAAGGATTTGGGCGAGGTCACATTGAACAGTGTATTTACCTGGCAGGAAGTCCCCATAGAGGCAAATACGACGCAGATAAGGCTCACACTGCAAAGTACACGCTCCTCCACCCTGTTGGAACTGAGCTTTCAAAATGCCCGGGGCGAGAGTATCACTCCCCTGAACAGCCTGTCCTATGCCCCATTGTTCGACGAGGCTGCCCTGGTTCCAGAAGAGAAGAGCTTTCGTAACAGCATGTATTTTGATGAGATTTATCATGGCCGCACCGCCTATGAATTTATACATGGGCTTACTTCCTATGAAAATACGCATCCGCCCCTGGGTAAGATTTTTATTGCTCTGGGTGTGGCTGTCTTTGGCATGAATCCCTTTGGATGGCGTATCGTGGGAACACTTTTTGGCATCGCCATGGTGCCTTTGGTTTACCTGTTTGCCAGGAGAATGACGGACCATACCCTTCCCGCCGCTCTCGCCTGCGTATTGTTTACATTTGATTTTATGCACTTTACCCAGACCAGAATTGCCACCATTGACGTATATATTACTTTTTTTGTCATTCTGATGTATTATTTTATATATCAGTATAGTCAGCTTAGTTTCTATGACACTCCACTGTGGAAAACCTGGCTCCCCTTAGGCGCCTGTGGAATCTGCATGGGCCTGGGTGTGGCTTCCAAATGGACGGGGGTATATGCGGGAATAGGTCTTGCCCTGATTTTCTTTGCCACCTTATACAGGAGATTTCAGGAATATCGCATTGCATTGGCAGCCCCAAACGGCAGCACAGACGGTCTGCCGCACAAGCATATCATTCAATGCTTTCTTCCCAATACCCGACGTACCATTTGCTTTTGTCTGGTATTTTTCGTTGCGATTCCGGCCCTGATTTATCTTCTTTCCTATCTTCCTTTCAGGGATTACTCCGAAAGAGGACTTTGGGACAGAATGATACACAATCAGGAGACCATGTTCAGTTATCATAGCAATCTGGACTCCACACATCCATATTCTTCCACATGGTATGAGTGGCCAATTATCAAACGTCCCATATGGTACTATTCCCGCACCGTCACCCAGACAGCCGAGGGGGGACTTAGGGAAGGTATCAGCTCTTTCGGTAATCCGGCCGTATGGTGGCCGGGCATTTTGGCCGCCTTCTACATGATTTACCTGTGGGCAAGGCACAAAGACCGCAAAGCCGCTTTCCTTCTCATAGGATACCTGGCCCAATACCTGCCCTGGTTCTTTGTGACCAGAGTTACATTTATCTATCATTACTTTCCAAGTGTGGTTTTTGTGGTTCTCATGATTGTGCATGGCCTGTTGCAGTGGAATTTCCTGAACCGAACAGAAGAGACACGTAAAAAATCCTTCCTTGTCCTGTCCGTTGTATACGGCCTGACAGTATTTGGATTGTTTCTTCTATTTTATCCTGTCCTGTCCGGGCAGCCTGTGGAAGCTTCCTTTGTGGCCAAATATCTGAGATGGTTTGGTTCCTGGGTCCTGACTTCCAGTTAAAAACTTTGTCTGGCATAGTGTCCATTATGGGCCAGGATATGAAAAAGGGGCTGTCGCATTAAGAGTCATGGACACTAGATATAGGTATGCCTGATTAC
>CAJUGT010000012.1 GCA_910586435.1 uncultured Acetatifactor sp.
TTTGCGTTTTGTGTGCATCTACGTAACAGTTCAGTGACCTGTCTGAACTGTTACTAAAAATATGCAGCAGTTCAGACACGCTCTATGGCATCCGGGGCATGGGGATTATTCGTCACTGCGGCCATTTTGGCCGCAAGCCATATGCGCCATTGGAGCCGTAGATTTTTGATACGCAAAGTTAGATGGTCTTTACAACTTGGAAACATTTCTGAGATATACTTTTTTATTATCTTTAAGAGGGAGGGAATGAAAATTGGCAGAAATACTAATTGTGGAGGATGAACTTTCCATTAACGAGTTAATACGAAGAAACTTAAACCTCACAGGGCATCATTGTGTGCAGGCATTCGACGGGGCATCTGCAATTCATCTGTTGGAGAATGGGAAATTTGACTTACTTGTGTTGGATATTATGCTGCCCCAATTTGATGGTTATCAGGTGTTTGAAAGAGCGCTTGGAACCCCGACTATTTTTCTCACGGCAAAAAGTGAACTGACCGACAAGCTAAAAGGCCTGGGTATGGGGGCGGACGACTACTTGACCAAACCATTTCAGATGTTAGAGCTGGCAGCACGGGTGGAAGCGCTGCTTCGCCGGACGAAAAAGGTTGAGACAGAATTCAGGCTTGGCCATGTGAGATGTGATTTTGACAGTCGTCAGATTTTCTTAAATGATGTTGTCGTAGAATGTACGCCGAAAGAGTACGAGCTGTTAGAGGTATTGATAAGAAACCGGAATATTGCTCTTTCCAGAGAAAAACTCTTAGATATGGTATGGGGATATGACTTTGACGGAGGTACCCGCACTGTGGATGTTCATGTTCAAAGGCTGCGGCATAAACTGCATCTGGAAAATTATATAAAGACAGTATATAAATTGGGTTATCGGCTGGAAATTTAGAGTCACTTGCTGAGGATTTTTTGCCAAATTCAGTCGGTGCAATATAATTCAGTCAGTGTAATGCAATTCAGTCGGTGTAATATAAAACTTATTGGGGTAGTGCCAAATGGGATATGAAAAAACAGCAACGGACCTCCCAAGCCCCAGGAGAATTTACTGACGCGCCTGGGGCAGGAAATTTTCCCAGATTCAGGGGGCTTGGGAGGCAGGTTGCGGAACTAAATTGGGTAAGAGGAGGCTGAAATGAAAAAGCGAACTTTTTTTGTTATGTTAATTCTTTTTCTTGTATTTCTAAATTCTATGATTTTAATTGTATCCGTTGTGATATTAAATGACAAATGCTCTACTGCCAGGGACAGGTATCTGGCAGAACATTATGTCATTGCGTCATCTTTGCTTAAGGATATGCAGGGATTGGATCAAAGAGGATATTATGTGAGGGAAAATATAGAGAAGTTGATGAGTTCCTATGCCCGATATTTACAGGGAAAGGGAAGCGGACTTGCGGTGGCTTACTGCGGGGAATGGATTTATAAGAGCACAGAACTTATGCCAAAGGAAAATCTGGCTGTTTTGCCGGATACAGGCGGCGGACAGGAGCGTATTGTCTACATGGAAAATGAACCTTCCCCTGTTCTCTATGTTTATGGCAGCTTTCCGGTCCCGTGGGAGGAATATGGACTTATGTACATTGGTAATCTGAATGATGTTGCCATATCATGGCGTCAAACGAAAGATGCTCTTTTTCTTATGGGGGGTGTTATGATGCTGATTATGGCGCTTTTTCTGTTTCATTTTCTGAATATCATTTTTCTCCCTTTAAGGCAGATTTCCGGTGCTTCCACGAAGATAGCCCATGGAAATTATGGAAGCAGGCTTTCTGTTCAGGGAAAAGATGAAATTGCCAGCGTAGCGTATAATTTTAACCTGATGGCTGAACAAGTGGAGAATCAGATTCTGTGTCTTAAGGACATTGCGGAGAGAAAACAGCAGTTTATTGATAATTTTTCTCATGAATTAAGAATTCCCCTGACAGCAATATACGGGTATGCCGAGTATATTCAAAAAGCGCTTATATCGGAAGAAGAACGCTATGAATGTACCAGTTTTATTATGTCGGAGTGTGACAGGCTTCAAAATATGGCTTACCAGCTTTTGGAAATAGCCATGCTGAGGCATGATGAAGTGGAAAAGGAAGATTGTTCTATAAGAGAGATTTTTTCGCTGTCAGAGAAAGTTATGCATGTGAGAGCAGCGGAAAGAGGAATTAAACTGTCCTATGAGATGGAGCAAAATCTGTATATTCGGGCAAATATGCAGCAGATTTTGATATTGATAAATAATTTGATTGATAATGCCATAAAGGCCAGTCAGCCGGAAGGAGAAGTACTTATCTCAGTTCGTTTAGGGGAGGAAGGGTATTCGGAGGAAAAGGATATAGTGGTGGAAATAGAGGACCATGGTGTTGGCATGGAACCGGAGCAGGTCCCCCATATAAAAGAAGCTTTTTACCGCATAGATAAGGCCCGCAGTCGTGCCGTTGGCGGCACAGGGCTTGGTCTTTCTATTTGTGATAGGATTGCGCAGCTTCACCATGCGGATCTGACATTTATTTCCGAACAGGGAAAAGGAACCATAGGAAGATTGTGCTTTCACAGATAATACCATAACATAGCTTTTGCGGGCCGTGGGTGTAAGTTAGTGGAAAATATAGCATTAGAAAAGTTTTTACAAGTTCATAACAACTTTGATATTTTTTTGATATAAAAAGACCTTATGATATTCCTATCAAAAACATATAGAAAGGAGTTTCACTATGAAACGAAAGAACATTTTAACATTGACAGCAGCAACATTTGCCATGATTGGCGCAGGCACAATCTTCTTCAACGCAATGGCGGAAACAGCCCTGGCGGCCAGAGCCGGTCAGTGGGAGACAGCTCCCACCAGGTATCAGGTTTCGGCCAGTCCCACAGCCGTATTGCCGGATTTTGAAGAAATGGATCAAAAGGTTAACTATCATGTCAGTATGAACAAATTAAATACTGGTACACCTACGGACATGGATTTAACCATGGAAGAGGCGGCTGAGATTGGCGCACAGTATTTAAAAGATTTTTTTGATCTGGATATGGAGGGCGCATATGTATATATGATGTATAATCCGGGAACAGTAACATTTCCGCAGCCTTTTTGGTCAGGTGTTGTTCTGTATGAAAAGGAGCAGACACCTGAAAGTACAAAGTGGGGCTATATGGTGGATGCCATGACAGGAGAGCTTTTCAATGTCACACATGACAGACATTTGGACGCAACCCCCTCACTTGGCCTTGATTCGGCGTTGGAGAAAAACTATGACATATATGCGGAGATGGCTGAAGAAATTGCGGTAGAGCATAAGCTGCTGAGCGGTTCGGTAGACAGAGTGGAATACAATTGCCAGGGATATAGCGGAAACGATCCAACAATTGCGGTGGATGTCATTGGGGAGAATGGGGAAAGTATCAATATGTCTTTTTCGCGGTATGACCAGAAGTTCTTAGGGCTTGGTACGGATACCTCACGAAGGATATCCGAATCCGCATTGGAGAATATATTGGAGAATATTTCTGAAGGAGACGGCGACGTGATAAGTGGGATTTATCAGAAGATAGTGGAATAAAATCGGTATCATAAGTTTTTCGGTGATTATGCTGCCATGGTCGGCGCGTCATTTGCGGACGCGTCGACTTTTTGGCGTATGGGTCGGGGTTTGAAGGCTTTGGAGAAAGTGTTATAGTATAATGTAGAAAAGGGAGGGGAAACAGTCATGGGAATTAACAGGTTAAAAGAAAAACTGGAAGAACAACAGGAAGTGTATGCATCTTTAAAGCAGGGAAATAGCGCCATAGTCTGTTATAAGGAATTTCAGAATGGGAAATGGGGCACGGATGATGCCAATTATACCAATCGTCTGCGGCTTGCTTATTATCTGTTGTACTGGAAAATTGAGGATGAGGAGACAATTGCGTACCTTTTTCGGGAAGAGCTGAAAGACAGGGAGCGGAATTCGTTTCAGGGAATCGGAAGCACAATAGAAATTCTGACATGGTTGTTAAGAAAGTATAATACGGACCATACATATGATGACTTGTTTCAACGGGCAAAAAACGCGAATTTTGACTGTGCCTGCGGTTATGATGTAGAGGTGGCGCTGGAGGATGATTTTGAGAAGAATGATCTTCTGGACTGCATTTACCTGTGCCAGCAGCTGGAATATAAAGATGTCATGGGCGGTCTGGTAGATGAATGGAAACAGGAGATGGGAGAACTGGCATGTTGGAATACTTCTGAGCGTCAGACGTTGATAAGATTCAATACATTTCTTGACAGAGAGCGGGAAAATGAAGAACTCTATCAGTTACAGCTGACAGAAGTTCTCTCGGAGGGGACTAACAGGACAACGGATATTATTTCAGGATACAGTAATTTGATACATCACTACCTGCGAATGGGAAATTATGAGAAAGCATTTGATCATTGCAGGATGGTTGTAGAGAAAACCGATTATAAACAAATCAGGACAAAGCGTCTGTTCGGGGATATTCTGGAAGGGTGTCTGGAGATTGTTGTCCATGATCCATCTCGGGCTGCCTGCTTATGGGAGTGGGTGAAAAAGGAATTGCGCAGCAAGCCCCGGATATGTCGATATGGAAATCTGTATACCAAGGGAATTGCTGCGGCGAAGGCGGTGAATGATTCTTATGCGGAGGCGCTGGAACAGGAGTACCGGAAATGGCGCAGAGAATGCGGCCTGGGCAATGGCGTTTGAAATCTCTATACAAGATAGCCGGTTTATGATATACTCTAATCAAAATGGAAAACGGGAGCTGATAACATGGAATATAGGTATATGAGAATACAGGGCAGAGAGAACTCATACATTACAAAGTATCCCAAAGGGATATTTAGTCTCTGTTGGAACCTGGTAAGAGATGAGCAATTAACTCAGGAAGAAAAAGAACTGTTTATATCTATTGATGACTGGTTCAAAGAGAATCTTCCGGAACCGGCTCCCTGTAAAAACCATGAAAAAGTAATTACATTTTTTAAATGTGAAAGCACACTGGACATGGTGGAGAAATTAAAGCCTGCTATTGCGCTTTTGGATAAACATGAAAAGCCTTATGATGTGGTTTATACAAATTTTGTGGGAACCATCGTTTATGAAGATGAGTGGCAGATTGCTGTTCAGGTTGAGAATGGAATAATGATATAAAATATATGTCACTGTTGCAAACGAGTGCTGCCATGCAAAAACAGTTAAAATGGATATAGGGCAATCCCCAACAAACGGCGATTCAATGCGAAGAATTTGAGGAGAAAACTAAAAATGATTTCTGCTATTTATGACAGACGAAGCATAAGAAAGTTCAAGAATACTCCCATATCTCAAAGTGACATTACAGACATTATCCAAAGTGGAATAAAAGCGCCTTCTTCCAAAAACAGGCAGCCGTGGAAATACATTGTGATACAGGGAAGTGCCAAAGAAGAAATGATAAGAGTTTTCCGTCGTGGAATTGAGAGGGAAGAAAAAGACAGTGCATTGCTGCCCCAAAGCAAACAACACATAGCTGGAGCAAAATACACTGTTGATATAATGGAAGAAGCGCCAACCATAATTTTTGTAGTAAATACATTGGGGAAAAGTATTCTGTCAGAATTAACCCCGGAAGAACGGGTTTATGAAATTTGTAATATTCAGTCCATAAGCGCTTCTATACAAAATATGCTTCTTGCCGCTGCTGATAAAGGAATAGGGAGTCTTTGGATCTGTGATATTTATTTTGCGTATTCAGAACTATGTGAATGGTTAGGCAGTGAAGGACAGCTTATTGCAGCTGTTGCGTTTGGGTATCCAAATGAATTTCCCCAAGAAAGACCACGCAGGAAGATTGATGATATAGTCGAATGGAGAAACTAATTTATTTATATTTTGGGGGAAAGGGCGGTATGCTTCCCAATTGCCGGGGATTGCGTATCGCCTTTTTATGCGATTCTTAAAGCAGGGTCAACGCTATGCGAAGCTAACCTGAAGTACAGCTAAGAAATGTCAAGAGGAAAAACATTCTCGGAACGGGGGCGCCATGTGTCTTTCAGACACATGGAAGGAAATTTCAGCTGAGTTCTTTGCAGATGAAATTTTCTTCCCTGGTTAGGGTGCCGAAGTGCAGAGACCGGAACAAGTTCCCACAAGCGGGACAAATCGCCATAAATGGCGATTGGAATAGGAAGGAAAGATGATTATTAGAAAATATGAACCACAGGATTGCAAGGAGTTGGCAGATTTGTTTTACAATACAGTCCATACGATTAACGCAAGAGATTACACAAAAGAGCAATTAAATGTATGGGCAACTGGAAAAGTAGATTTGAATAAATGGAATCGCTCTTTTCAGGAGCATTATAGTATTGTTGCGGTCGTGGAGAATACTGTCATAGGCTTTGGTGATATAGATGAAACGGGGTATCTTGATCACTTGTATGTTCATGTAAATTATCAAGGAGAAGGTGTTGCCACTGCTATATGTAATAAGTTGGAACAGACTGTTCAAGGGAAAGTAGTAACTCATGCTTCTGTCACAGCAAGACCTTTTTTTCAAAAGAGAGGTTATAAGGTGATAAAAGAACAACAAGTAGAACGGCAAGGTATTTTTCTCACAAATTTTGTGATGGAAAAACAGATAAGTTAACTTTGTAGCTTTTCAGACAGTTATACAGGAATTGCGGATAGTGCGAAATGACAGACAGAGATTTCCTGTGATACAAGAACAGTTTGATCAGCTAATGGATGCCCTCCATGGAGGAAGAATACAATGTTGCAGAAGAAGGAGGGACAGAAAGGAATCCCAAGGGATATTATATTGACGGCGATGAATATATCTGGATATACGCAGCTGCGCAGGAGGAAGTCGACACTGTCCGGAAGTTGGTGGAAAGCGCAGAGAACAGGTTTCAGCTGATGCTGAGAGTGTTGTATTTGAATATGGTTATGTTGATTCCAGTATTCGCATTATGGCTGAATGTGGATTAGAAATCAAAGGTGATATACCTGTAAAAAGTGAAATGATACATAAGAGTTATAAGGAAAGGTAACTATTTTGAAGACAATCAAAAACAATCTGCGCATGATAGGTTATATATATAAAGTTGCTCCCATGTATTTGATTTCTATGTTTTTGTGCAGCATAATACAGGCGTTGCTGGCCGTTGGCGGTCTGTGGGCAGACAAAGTGGTCATCTCCCGGCTGATGGATGGCAGGGGCATTGTGACAGGACTGTTCCTGTTCTATGGGTTTTATATCGTGCTGGACTATGTGTTTGAGCAGGTAAGGAATCTTATGATGAATCGGTTCAACAGCCTACATAACGTTGATTTTTCTATTTACATGCGGAGACTTCTCTATGATAAGGTGAAGGACTTTGATATTTCCTGTTATGAGGACCAGGAATTCTATAACGACTATGAGCGTGTAGTGGGAGAGATAGATACCAGGCCAATTCAGGTGGCCAATACCTTTTCAAGATGTGTCTATTATATTCTGACAATGGTGTTTATTACAGTGGTGGTTTTTGAGCCGGTTTTCATTGTGTTGGCGTTTGTGGTTGTAATAAAGCATGTGCTGCACATTAACTATCTGAACAAAATAAATTACCATATGAAAATGGAGACAACTGTGCATGAAAGACGGTCAGGATATGTGAAGCAATTGTTCCAAGACAATGTTTTCATTGCGCAGTCGCGTGTCATGGGGGCCACATCATATTTTATCAGGCTGAATGACAGGGCAGTGGAAAGTGATTACATTGTGGCGGAAAAATATTATAAAAAAAGCTTGTTTTCGTCTGTCATGTCAAGCTTCACAGGGTGTCTTGCGCCTGCGGTGGTGGGATACTATTTATGTGTCCAGATGCTGCGTGACAGATATTCGGTCAGTGACTTTGTGTATCTGTTTGAGGCGTTTTCCATGTTTGCCAACAACCTGACCTATTTATTCCAGGTTATTCCGGAAGTAGCGGACCATAGCAGGTATATCGACAATATATGGAAAGTAATGGAGTACCAGCCTGTTATCAGGGAGGACGGCGAGGAGATGGCATCAATGGGGGCCTTTGAGAAATTGGAAATAAGAAACCTTTGTTTTGCCTATCAGAAAGGCAGGGAGGTGCTGAAAGGAATCACTTTTCAGCTTAGAAAAGGCGAGAAGATTGCCATTGTGGGGGAAAATGGAAGTGGGAAGAGCACGCTGGTGAAGCTTTTATTGGATATGTATCCGGCTGGGGGCGGGGAGATACTGTACAACGGCGTGGACTACAGGCACTGTGCCGCATCAGAGATCAGGGCAGGGTTCGGTGTGGTCTTCCAGAATTTCCAGACCTATGCTTTCACTGTGGCCGAGAATGTGCTGATGCGAAATGTGGAAACTGAGGCGGACAGGGAGAAAGTTGTTTCAGCCCTGGGGTTTGCGGGATTATGGGAAAAGGTGGAGGCGTTAGAGGATGGTATATTCACGGTGCTGACCAGGGAATTCGACGAAAATGGAGTATACTTCTCCGGAGGAGAATACCAGAAGCTTGCCATTGCCAGAGCCTATGCCAGGGATGCGGAGGTGCTCATTTTCGATGAGCCAAACAGCGCACTGGATCCTGTCTCTGAATATGAGATATTCCAGAAGATAATGCTGCTTGGGAAGGACAGGACGGTTATCTATATCTCTCATCGCCTGTTCTCTACGGTTTCTGCGGACTGTATCTATCTGCTTGCGGATGGACAGGTCTGTGAAAAAGGAACCCATGACAGCCTGATGGAGCAGAAGGGGAAGTATCATGAAATGTATACTGCCCAGATAAAGGGGTACCGGGAATCATGAAAGAACATCTGTATATTTTGAAATGCATGCATAAAGCGTCACCATCTTATTTGTTTGTGAATCTATTGCAGGTGGTGGTCTCATACATAGCGTTTGCTTTGCTGTTGCCTTTCAGCAGATATATTGTCAACAGTTTCCTGTATGGAGAAGCGGATTACCATAAGATTACCATAGCCTTTTTATTTTATCTGGCAGTGAAATCGGTAAGTGAATTTTTTACTTATTGGGTAACGCAGGTATACAATCAGCTACAGTACATTAAAATCGAAAAATATATGAATGGGCTTGTCTATGAGAAGTGCCAGTGGATTGACATAGCTTGTTATGAGAATACAGATATGTATAATCAGTACGTGAGGGCGCTGGAGGATGGACCCCAGAGAGTGACAGGGACTGGGGGGGTTATATGCGCTTTTGTCTCCTCGCTGCTTCGGATTGGGACAATAGTGGGGCTGTTTGCGTCGTTGGATATGGTCTTCTGTGTCCTGGCCATGCTGTATTGTGTCCAGAGGTTAGCCGGAACGAAACGTAACAATCAGATATTTTACCAAGCGAATCTGGAGGAGACACCGGTAAACAGGAAGAGCAATTATATCAACAGCATCTTTGGCAGCCGACAATATGCGGAAGAGGTGAAGATGTATCAGCTGCATGATTTCCTCGCGGAAAAATTCGCAGCGGCCAAGCTCCAATGGAAGGAACTGAAGAAAAAGAGGATAGCGGAGCTGCTGAAGTTCCTTTTACAATAAATTTCATGGGAAGTATATTGCGTTTATCTGTAAATTTTCTGGTGATATATCGTGTGATGGAGGGAAGATTCACAGTGGGGGACTTCACTGTCGTGTTTGTGGCAGTGAATTCTTTGGCAGATTCCCTGACAGGGTTATTCAATGTGATACCGAACACGAAGTATAACCAGCGTATGATTGCGTTGCTCCAAAAGCTTTTGGACTATGAACCATCGGTGTATGTAAGAAAAGGGGATGCTCCGGGAGAAGAGGTCAGGGGAGGGGTATGTGTTTCTGTTGACAGGATTTCCTTTGCGTATCCGAATTGTCCGGAAACGATAGTATTGCGGGACATCTCTGTGCGGATAGCCCAAGGGGAGAAGATAGTCATCGTAGGACGGAATGGTTCAGGTAAGTCCACATTTTTGAAGCTGCTGTTGGGTTTCTACGAACCTCAGGCGGGGGAGATTGCCTTGAATGGACGAAATTTTTCTGTCTATGACAGGGACTCTTTTTATGGAATATTTGGAGTGGTCTTCCAGGATGCCCAGATTTACTGCACGACGATTGCGGAGAATATACTGTTTCAGGGGGAGCTGACAGAAGAGGATGAGAAGAGAGTCTGGGAAGCTTTGGAATTCAGCGGGCTGGAGCGGAAAGTGCGCACGTTGGAGAAAGGGATTTACACTGTGGTAACTAGGGAGTTCGACCAGGAGGGGGTCTACTTGTCTGGGGGAGAGTACCAGCGTCTTGCCATAGCCAGGGCATATGTCAGGAATCCTAAGATTTTGCTTTTTGATGAACCGGCCAGCTCATTAGACCCCATCGCCGAAAGGGATATTATGGATAAACTGTATGAACTGGGCAAGGCAAAGACAGTAGTATGCGTGTCCCATCGTCTGTCCTCTACCATAGGGGCGGACAAAATATTGGTATTTGATGAGGGAAGAATCGTGGAAAGCGGTAGCCACAGAGAATTGATGGATGTTCAAGGGGTGTATTATGACATGTTTATGAAGCAGACAGAAGGATACCAGCTGTGATTTTTTTGATGAGAGAAGATAGCAATATTACTGAGATTGAGTTTATAGATGACCTGATAAAGAGTTCATATATATTATACAAGGCAATTGTTATTTTGAAAATAAGATTAGGATAAATATAAAGCGAGAGGAATGACAAAAATTATGAAGAATATATTGCCAATTAATGATAATCCATATTTTAGATCTTATACATACTTTGGCTACCATCAAGCTATAATTAGTGCTTCTAATAATGTGCCCCAAAATGTTAATGATGAAATTGCAAGTATTTATGTAAAAGATTTTAATTTATATGCATGGCAGATTGACAACGAGCAAATAAAATATGAAATACATCCGCAAAATATTATAAAATTCTATGGCAATAAATGGAACATAGATATGAATGTTGTTTTTTCAAGATTATGTAATACTAATGATGAAATAGAGATAAGTATCCATAAGCAACTCAATACAAATGCCTGGGCATCAATTGTTGTTTTTTTTACAGATGTATATAGAAAAGACTCATTTAACAATTCGACTTTGTGTGACATTCAAATGGGTAATTATTCTAAAGATGGTCTCTTCTATAAAATAGGTTCAAAGTCTCGTATTTCTTTATTGACTAATCCATCGTTTCCATTAAAGCTACACTTAGTTAGAGTAGGTGATGATGTAAAACTGATTTATAATGATGCAAATCATATGCAACAAGAGATCCTATTTGACAATAATGAACTTAATTTTACATATGAGAAAATTGGTTTTGCAGTGAATATGGGGTGCAATGCATATTATGAATGGCTATTTTCCAATTTTATAAATTTTAGATTCAATTTTGAATCTCAGATACCTATAGATTTTCTATGGAATCATTATAAAAATTGGAATCCACATACGAATGATTATTTTATAGATTATAATATGGAAACAGAAAAGTACTTGCAAATTATGGGATTTTCGGTATTAGATTATATTAAATTGATGATTAATTTGAATAGATATATAGAGACAGATATTAATGATAATTTACATTTAAGAATTTCAGATGATCATGGTCCATTTTTTCATCAAAATCTAATATATGGATATGATGATTCAGAAAAAAAACTATATTTATTGTATTATGAAAATGGGAAAGTACATAACGCTACCATGAACTATATTGACTTTTTGTCTGAAAGAAACAATCTTTCCGATAGAAAGCTTTATGTATATAAATATGACATGGGATATGAGATGCATAAGTTGTCTTCAAAGTTTATTCTGCAAGTGTTTAAAGAATTTAGAAATTCTCAGAATATATCATATTATGAATCATATTATGATTTATCTTTTTATTTTGGACTAAATGCCCTTACATCTTTACTGTCAGATAAAGGTTTTGCTAAACTCAAATCCGATATCAGGATTAGCCATCTACTCTATGAACACAGTATATGCAACAGAGATCGTTTTGAATATCTATTATATAAAAAGATAATTGATGAGGACTTTTATCAAAGGATATACGATGTAGCTAAGGCTGGATGCGATACATCACTGATACTAAGGAACTTGATTCTAAAGATGCGATTTGGAGGGAAAGTAGATGATACAATAATAAAAAAGTTCATAACACAATTAATAGATATAGAAACTCAGATTGCGGATCTTGTAATTTGTAAGTTTGAAAGAGATATTTCTTTGCCTTAATGCGTAAAGGACCTGCATTACCCGGCCATATAACTTATGTTCAGTTGGAGAATAGTGTGCCAGAAGGAGCGGATATATGTCTGTTGGGAATAAGTGAGAAAGATTTTACGGGGCGTGAAGAAAATCATCAAAAAGTATGGGGGAACAAAGTCGGGCCGATATGGCGGAACAACTACAGAGATGTATCCGCCATTTTAAAAATACAGAAACTGAGAGATGGGATATACCATAAAACTTTGAGAATCAAAGAAGGTCAGATGCAGTTCATAGATAAAAGTCGCAGGAAAAATTAGCCTGCGCTCTTGATACACAATCCTTTTACTGTTATACATAAAGCAAAGCGGAAAGTTTTCTAATATCATAAAATGAATCTCACTGTAGTTAATTCACAGGCATATACTTGTTGAGATATTCCTCCACCGTTTTCATGTACTGTTCATATATTTTATCATCATTTTGCAGTCCGTGTCCCGAATGGGGCATTTCAAAGTACTTATGGTCCACGCCGTTATCTTTCAGGGCATTTACCAAATGCGCAGCGCTTTCAAACGGACACACTCGGTCGTGGGCGCCATAGGCAATCACACTCGGTACACTGTTTTCGTCAATCCACATAAATGCGGAAATCGGTTTGATGATCTCGTCATATTCCGGTGTATCAAGAATATCTGCTTCTATTTCCACTCCGAGCATAACACCAAACAATCCAGCCGCTGCTTTCCGGCTCTCGTGGGTATCTTGATCCAGACCATACACACCCCAATCTTTTCTATAAAAGCTCGACGGGCCGACCGCTTCAAACATCATTTTTACGGGAACAGGAGAATCCGCTGCGTCTCTGTAAGCGTAGAGCATAGCGAGCGTACCGCCTGCCGAGCCGCCGGATATTGCCATCCTGTCAATATGGTATCCGAGTCTTTCCGCTTCTTTAACCACCCTCGGCATAGCTTCTTTGATTTCCATGGACTGCGAGTAAACGCTTTTGTTATTTTCATTGGTGCGCAGGGTATAGTTAATTCCCGCAGCAACATAGCCTTTGGAACACAGCCAGGCAAGCATTTCGGCGTCGTCTGCTTTGTCACCTGATGTAAATCCGCCTGCATGGAGATAAACCACCAAACCATAGCTTTCCTTACCATTATTTGCGGGAACATACAGATCAAATTTGTTAGCTTCACCATTCCCGTAGGAAAGGTCTTTATGAACCTTTCCGATTTCGTCCGTCATTTGAACTGAATATTCTTTTGCCCATGACGGCTTAACCGCAAATGTTTTTGAAGTTGCTGAGGGACAAACCAATTGGGAATATATCCATCAGCGAATTATGCGATTTTGCTGGAATCGGCAGAGCGTCTTTTTATCGTAATTTTGAAAGCAAAGAGGATATTCTGCGGAGATATATCAATAAAATATTCAAAGAATGGACGGATGAAGCAGACAAAAAAGAAAACAGATCGTTACATGAATTGCTGGGTTTCATTCATCTATCTTTTAAAGGATGTCATTATTGGGATTTGTGGGCCGAAACCCGAACATTCAAGGCAGGAAGCATATGCAAGAGCGTATGTTGCCTATGCTCTGTACGGCTGGGTTGAAGTATGGTTTCAGAGAGGAATGCGGGAAACAGCGGAGGAGATAAGGGTGATGTTCAAAGGGCAGGGATTATAGAATGGCAGTCATAACTTAAATATAAAAGTGGCACATAAAGTCCTCACCTGCTGATTTTGAGAAGGTTTGATAGTGTAACCGCGCAAGTGGTGATGAAACGTTTCGGAAACTTTCTATTTGTTTTCTACAGGGACATATAAATGATTTATATTGCGTCAAGGAATGTGTTATGATAAAATCGAATTTGGTAACAAGTGGATTACTTCTCTCAACAGGATTTGTTATGGTAACAGCACTTTCATGTGCGTTTTTACGAATGGAAGTTACTTTTGTGCGTTAAAAGGATTTTATTTTTAGTGTCGCCTGGCAGCGACTTTCATAAGGAGGCAAACGGATATGGGTATTTTTGATCGCTTTAAAAAACAGGGTGAAGATTCCGAAGGCAAAACGGGAGTTTTCGACCCTAACCAACTGAAAGATTTCCATCCCTATGACACCGGGCTGGCGCAGACCATCCAGGCTTTGGCTGCGGAATTCCATGAGAAGGCCATGTGCGCTCGAAAGCCTTGTGACCGGGATCAGTTTATTGCCTTGCTTGGGGGCATTTCTGCCCTGCGCAAGACGCCTGGTATCCCCGGTCCCGATCAGTCCGGGCCGGACTATTTTACTGCTTTGCCTCGATGCGCTTCCAAAGAAGCGGAAGAGGAATGTCGTGCCCATCTTGAAAAAGTTTTTGGCATTACGGATAAGAAGTCTTTGCTGGATTTTTGTATGAAAGAAATCTGCTGCCATAGCCAGTATTCGGATTTCAGGGGGTTCTGGGAGGACCAGCCGCCCTTTGATATGGCACAGCTGAATAAGGACGCGCTGGCATTTTTCCAGGTTGCCCGGGATTTTTCAGCGCAGTTCTACCCCATTGTAGGGAACAAAGGTTATCTGGCCTGGGATATTAGCGAATGTATCGGACATTTACGAGTGGGATATGCCTGCGGGATATTAAATCGGACGGAATTAGACCAGTTGGCGGAACATTGGATTCTTAAGGCACAAATTTTTGAAAACTGGGCGGATTTTGCCGTAAGCCTCATATGCGGCGAGCTGTATTGGGATTTTCGCCATGGAGCCAAGCTGCCGGAGCTCAACCAAGGATTGGAGTTGTGGACACGGCTGGTTCGCATACTGCTTGAAGATGATACTGCATGGGGCAGCGGATTGTGGTATGATGCTTCCAACAGGTAATATCGTTCGTGTGGTTCGCATGCGTTTTTTGATGATAAGGAAGTCGCAAAGACCCGTGAGGCGAAGGTCTTTTTGTCGCTTTTGAACGGCAGTCTATTTCGCTGGTTCGCAAACATAAATACTTGAATTAATATATGTTTGATAGTATAATTTTAGGGTAGTATTGTGGCAGTGCCAGAAAATTATTTAAAGGAGGTAGGGGCAAATATGATTACCTGGAGCAATTTGGATACCAGTTTGGCATACCAGGAGCTGCAAAAGGCGGCATCTGTAAATCTTGCGGAGACCATGACGGGGGAGAACGGCGCGGAGCGAGTAAAAAAATACAGCGTTCCCATGGCGGCAGGGCTTGTTTACAATTACGCCGCAAAGCAGGTGGATGATGAGGTGTTACAGGCTCTTGCGAAATTAGCGGAAGAGAGACAGCTTGCCGAGAAGTTTGAAGCTCTTTATAATGGTGAGGTGATTAACACAGGAGAAAAGCGCAGGGTGCTGCATCACATGACCCGTGGACAGCTGGGGGAAGCGGTTGTGGCTGACGGTGTGGACAAGCGCGGTTTCTATGTGGAACAACAGAAGAAGATTGCGGAATTGGCCAATAAGGTGCATAATGGTGAGATTACAAACGGAGCAGGGGAGAAATTTACCACTGTGGTGCAGATAGGGATTGGCGGCAGTGATTTAGGCCCCCGTGCAATGTATCTGGCTCTGGAAAACTGGGCCAGGGTTAATCATACCTTTAAGATGGAAGCAAAATTTATCAGCAATGTGGACCCGGATGACGCAGCGGCAGTGTTAAACACCATAGATGTGGAACATTCCCTTTTTGTGTTGGTATCCAAATCCGGTACTACCCTGGAGACCCTGACCAATGAGTCTTTTGTGAAAGATGCGCTGAAAAATGCCGGGTTGGATGCTTCCAGGCATATGATAGCCGTCACCAGTGAGACTTCCCCTCTGGCCAAGAGTGATGACTATCTTGCGGCGTTTTTTATGGATGATTATATCGGCGGACGTTTTTCATCTACTTCCGGTGTGGGCGGCGCCGTATTGTCTCTGGCATTTGGCCCCGAAGTGTTCGCAAGGTTTCTGGAGGGCGCGGCAGAGGAAGATAAGCTGGCACAGAACAAAGATATGTTGGCAAATCCGGCCATGCTGGACGCAATGATTGGAGTGTATGAGCGCAATGTCTTAGGATACCAGAACACGGCAGTTTTGCCCTATTCCCAGGCTTTGAGCCGTTTTCCTGCCCATTTGCAGCAGCTTGATATGGAATCCAATGGCAAGTCAGTAAACCGCTTCGGGGAGCCGGTAAACTATCCTACGGGGCCCGTTATCTTTGGAGAGCCGGGAACCAACGGACAGCATTCCTTTTATCAGTTGCTGCATCAGGGAACTGATATGATACCATTGCAGTTTGTAGGATTTCGGAACAATCAGATGGGCAGGGATGTTGTGATTCAGGACAGCACAAGTCAGCAAAAGCTCTGCGCAAACGTTGTGGCGCAGATTGTAGCCTTTGCTTGCGGCAAAGAGGATGAAAACCGCAATAAGAATTTTGAGGGCGGCCGTCCTTCCAGTATTATCATAGGAGACCAATTGACGCCGGAAGCACTGGGGGCGCTGTTGTCTCACTTTGAAAACAAGGTGATGTATCAGGGCTTTGTATGGAATATTAACAGTTTTGACCAGGAAGGAGTGCAGTTAGGAAAAGTTCTTGCGAAGAAAGTCCTTGCTCATGACACGGACGGCGCGTTGAAAGCATATAGTGATTTGATGCAAATCTAGCAGATTAAAATGCTTCCGAACAGAATTTGTTTGGGAGCATTTTTAGAAATATGCCGCTAACGCGGCGCAGGGGCCGCACAGGTGCGCAGGGGAAGGTAAGCCTTCCCTGCTTGATTATGCATGGGACCGGCGGGAGGAAGAAAAGCTTTTCCACTTGATTATAAAGTGAAGGGAGCGCCATGGAACATATAATACAATGGAAAGATAGAAACAGTGAAATCACATGCTATTTACCAGAAGAAACCTTGCCCGATAAAAATGCGGCGGCAGAATTATATCGCATGACAGAGTTAGAAGATACCTTGGCAAAATTGAGGGAGGCGCCAGGTTTTTTCTATGGAAAGGAACTGGAAATTGAGAAAATTATATTGACCCCGGACTTTCATAAAGGTTCTGGAATTCCCATTGGAACAGTGATGATGACGAAAGGTTTTGCGGTGCCTCAGGCAATGGGGAACGATATTAATTGTGGTATGCGATTCTATACAACAGATCTTTCGGAAGAAAAAATACAGGAAAATCTTCCGAAAATCATAAAAAAGGTTCGTCACATCTTTTTTGAAGGGGGCAGACAGATTCCCATGACAGGAAGACAACGGGAGGCTTTGTTCCGTTATGGGCTTGAGGGGATATTGGAAAGCAATGCTGACGGCAAAAAGAGAGGATTGTGGCGTTATTATGAACCGGAGACGCAGGAAAAATGGCTGGGTCGTACTATGTTTTCGGGAAGTCTGAAAGCCCATTACACGGAAGGGTTGGAAGATTTTATTGGCACCTATGAAGAACTGACTTATGATGATCAGATTGGAACAATAGGTGGGGGAAATCATTTTCTGGAAGTACAGCGAGTTGCGGAGATTTATGACGGCCAGACTGCCAAGGCCTGGAATATAAAAAAAGGCGCCGTAGCCGTGATGCTTCATGGGGGTTCTCTGACCATGGGACATCACAGTGGTATGCTGAATCGCAGGATTTGCCAGGAGATTTATCCCCCAGGACTCACACACCCTGAGAACAAAATATATCCCATACCTGAGACTGCGCCATCGGAAGTATGGAATCGCTTTTGGTCAGCTTCCGGAAATGCCGCCAATTTCGGATTTGCCAATCGATTGTTTCTTGGATTAATGATTCAGGATGTATTTACACATGTGCTGGGTGATTGTCATATGGAATTACTTTATGACGCACCACACAACTATATATGGAAAAAACAAATTGCGGACAATCATTATTATATTCATCGAAAAGGAGCCTGCCGTGCCGGCGGCTATGAAGAAATGGAGGGCACAGAGTTTGCCTGCTATGGTGAACCGGTGATGATTCCCGGTTCTATGGGAAGTTCCAGTTACCTGCTTCGTGGATTGGGAAATCCGGATGCTCTGTGGAGTGCCAGCCATGGGGCAGGACGGAAAAAGTCCCGGGGTGAAGCAATCAAAGGCAATGACGAAGCGTTTCGCAGATTCATGGAGAAGTTTCATATCATTACGCCCATAGATCCATCACGCAATGATATGAAGGGCAGAACGGATATCATAAGGAAGTGGGAAGATTCCATTCGGGCAGAAGCGCCTTATGCATATAAGGATATTGATAAAGTAATTGAGGCGCATACAGAACACAATATGGCGGCTCCGGTGGCACGTCTGGAACCCATTTTTACAGTGAAAGCTTAAGAAACTGTTTCAAATAACAAAGTTATCTATCAACAATTCATAAAGATACAATCCAAATACACTTTTAGACAGCGGAAGGACCAATGGGACTTCCGCTGTTTTATCAGCGCTTGAAACATTTCCACTGGCAGGGGATGGGGGACGTCCGGCAAGCAGAAGGTTCCTGCTTTGCGGACTTCGGGTACAGAAGCTATCCAGCCGTTCCGGCACTGGCTTAAGAATCGCCGGCAAAAGCAATTAATTCCCAGAAGAGTGGGACAATAATGCAAAACCAATTGAAATTTATGCAATATCGTGGTATTATTATTGAAGATTATGTAAAAATTGCGCCCCAAAAGAAGGGTTTATATGATAATTACAAAAGCACAAAGATAGAGTGTCAATGATATGAAAACTTTCAAATGGGGTAAAAAAGAATCAATCTGTTTTTGACAAAGAAAAGGAGGGGATGTTAGAGGGAACCATTGGCTGACAGAAAGGGGTGAAAGATACCGGAAATAGCGGGGATAAAAACATAGTGGTTTCAATTTCAGCGTTACTCGGCGTAACGACAAAGGATTATGTTTGGAAAGGGGTTATATGGATGGCCCCTGTGAAATCAAAATGGGCGTATAAAACACAAAACCTTATCATAAGGAAAGGGAACTATTTGAATAAAAATGAGGTTATGATGGGAGGGAGATTCAATGGAACTGGAAATCTTAAAAAACGAAGAGAAAAGAATGAATTTGGTAATGTTTCTTTTTTTGGCAATGATACCCTGTGTGGCCTTAGGGTATGTGATTTTGTTTAATGGAGGTTCCTCTAAGGATTGCATTGTGCTTTCAATGGTGGCAGCGGATGTATTGATCAAATTATTTGAAAAAGTTCTGGGAAAATATGCGAAGTATTTGTATATTTGCGTTTTGCCCATATGTGGAGTCGCAACAATCGTATTGGGAAATCCGGCTTCTTTTGGAGCAATGGCAGAGGCATATTTCCTGATTCTTTTTCTTTCGGTTCCCTATTATGAAGTTTCTTTGATAGTGGTATGTACGGTTGCTACGATTTTGCCCAATATTATTGCCATGATTGTATTTCAGGAGGCGTATTTGGCCATGTACAGCTTTGCCATATGGATTTTTATATGGATGGTATATATTCTGGCTGCGCTGGTGGCTATATTTATTGTGCAGAGAGCATTGGCGTTGTTCCGTATGGTGGAGAAAAAGGAACATGAAGTGGAAGGGCTGCTTGGCAATGTGCGAAGGGCATTTGAAGGATTGGAGGAATCCTCCGGAAAAATATATGATTCCTTACATAATTTCGAGGCCAGCACAACGGAAATCGCTGCTTCTACAAGCCAGATTGCGGACAGTGCGGATGTGCAGATTCAGCAGGTGAAAGGGAGTCTTGATATCTTCAATGATTTGAACAGTAAAATCCAAAGTTCCGAGCAGCAGGTGATTCAGACATTGGATACCATAAAAGAGCTGAAAACGAAAAATGATGAGGGTATTCAGGCGATTGAAGTACTTTCCAGTAAATTCAGCGAAAATATTGCCTCAACACGGGTGGCGTCTGAAGGAGTGGCATCGTTAGTGTATAAATCAAATTCCATTGGTGAGATTATCGAAAGTATCAGCCAAATTGCGCAGCAAACCAATCTGCTTGCGCTGAACGCAGCCATTGAGGCAGCAAGGGCAGGAGACGCCGGAAAAGGTTTTGCGGTGGTGGCGGATGAAATTAACAAATTGTCAGGAGAATCCGCAGGTGCTACTCAGAAGATAGACGCAATTCTGAAAGATGTGGTTGCAACTGTAAAAGAAGTCAATGGTGTCATTGACAATAACAGTGCTATTGTGGAGGATTCCAACGAAAAACTGAATGACACGGTGAAAATATTTGAGAGTATGCTCCAATCCTCGGAAGAGGTGATATCAGTTACGGCTATGCTGAAGCAGGAATTAGCTGATATTATCGCAATCAAAGAAAGATTGCTGGACGCAATGGAATCGGTGGAAAATATTTCACAGAGTTCGGTGCTGACCACGGCTGAGATCAGTGCGGCTACAGAGCAGCAGGCGGCAGGGGTAGAAGAAATCCTGAAGTCCATGGGAAGTGTCCAGAGTGGCATGGAACAGCTCTCAGGAGTATTAAACCGAACAGATTCCTGATATCTGAAAGAAGGGGCTGTCAGAAAGCAATTTTCAAACACGCTCTAGTGCTCCATCCGGTTACTGACCGGATGGAGCACTAGATACAGGTATGCCCGATTACCTGACATCCTGTATCTTGTGTAGAATTTCTTAACGCGACAGCCCCTTTTCTTAAGTATACAGTTTCATTAAAGTCATGTGGCATGGGGAAGCAGAATAAGTCTTACTGAATGTCGGTCATAACTTCCAATACCGTATCGTATCCATGCTCCACTGCCAGTTGAACAGGAGTGACCCCCTGATTGTTTGCCCGATTATAGTCGGCTCCTTTCTTCACAAGGAAACGGGCAACATCCTGGCTTCCATATCTTAACGCATAATGAAGAGCCGTATTTCCGCTGTTATCCGCAACATTCACATCCGCTCCGGCACGGACAAGTTCCTTTATAATGTCTTTAAAACATTGATTCTTGGCAGTGAGTATCATTGCGGTATTTCCCTGATTGTCCCTGTGGTTTACATCCACATTCGCGTCCAGAAAAATGGGAAGAAGCTCCAATGTGGCGTTGATGCCAAGGGATTGCAGCAGCATAAGCGGAGTTTGTCCGTCATTACGTTCCATATCAAGTGTTTTCAGTTCTTTTAACATCGCTGCCCGTTGCCGGGATTGCAATTCTTCTCCGAATTTTTTCTTCATCACGGCAAGGTGGGCGGGTGTCTCTCCTTTTATATTTTGGAGGGAATCATCTGCGCCGGAAGCCATCAATAGCTTTACCACATCCGTTGTACCATAAATACATGCTGTATGAAGAGGTGTATTTCCGGATTCCGCAGGTTCATCTTCTGCCAGATTGATATTTACTCCTTTTTCTATCATTACTTTGAGCATGTCAGTGTGTCCGTATTTTGCTGCCATATGTAGAGCGGTAGTCCCCGAATTGTCCACCTGTTCCATGGATTCCTTTGAGAAAAGCTTTGCGGCGGCGCTAAAATATTCTTCTGACTTCCTATAAAAACCAGTGGGTTTTTGGCAGGAAGCCGCTATAAGCGCCGGCGTTTTTCCCTGAATTACGGCTTCATCCAGATCCACACCCAATTCCCTGAATTTCTCAAGGACTTTTATTCCATAGCCAATGCCGATACCTTTATCTCTGATGCAGGTGACACTTCCTCCGGAATGAATGGGGGCGGTGAAGTCAATGCCGGCTTTTTGGCATACATCAAGCAACTGACAATTCTCGTCCCGGAAAAGGGCGCTTTGCATAACGTTCATGATATATTTCATGTCGTCATCATCGTCCGGGTCTATCCGCTGAATCAATTTTTTAGCCAGATAAAGGGCGATACTTATGTTATCCCGCTCATCGTCCGAGAAGTTAGCAAAAGCATTGCTGGTGATACGACTTAAATTTGCCATATCCATTCGGGAGAATTCACAAGGTTCTTCTGCGCCATGATCCTTTAATGCCATGCACAATCCTTCCTGATACAAGTCTAACGCAAGCTGCATGGGGGTTTGTCCTTCTTTATTGGCCATGTTTACCATGGAATCGTCTTTTTCCAGCAGTCTCAGCGCTGCGGTCATATGCCGGTTATGGATGGCAGTGAGCAAAAGCGTATTGCCGTCTTCGTCTATATAGTCCGTTGCGGCGCCTTTTTCAAGAAATACATCGGTTAAGGCCCAGGAGCAATTACTGTTTCCTTCATAGAGCATAAGCTCAAAAGGAGTTCTGTTTTCTGAGTCTTTCTGATTAATGTCACATGTAAGCAGGCGGGCAATTGGCGCCCTCTGGGATAAGCTATTTCTCTGGCAGTTATAGTCTTTGGCCAGCCCGTCTATAATGGGATGGGCTAGATAGTGGTAGGCATTCCTGCCGTTTGTGTCGCACAAAGTCTCATTGGCGCCATGTTTCAGCAAGAAAGATGCCATTGACAGATTTCCACGGCAGCATGCCAGCATGAAGGGAGTAATGCCGTTATTGCTGGCTGAATTTAAGGCCTCTTCATTGATTGTCCCATTGTTTACTATTTCTTCTATGACATTGCGGAAATTCAGCCATACAAGAAGGTGGAAAATAGTAAAGCCATATCTTCCCACTGGGGAAAGCAGGGCTTCTGCGCCGCATTTCTTTACACATGCTTCCACATTTGCGATTTCATCTTCTTTTAGCAGATCGTATCGGTACATACAGTTTTCAAAATCGTCCTCCCACCAGGGAATAAATTTGTTTCGATTGCTTTCGCTGGCATTTACCAGCAGAGTCGTCAGCTCTTTTACGTCCATGATCTCTCCACGCTCCTTTATCTTTTATTTTGGTCGCTTTCATCCCAAAATATGGCTATATTATATCATGAGAGAATATCAAATGATTCAGTTTATGAAAAATTAATAATGCAAAAAGCATTACAGTTACTATTTGCGGTTAGTACCGCAAGGCGTTTTCACGCGCTTTTTGCGTGACAACCCCGAGACGCTGTGCGCCAAAATGTGCCAACGGTATATTTTGTGTGCCTAAAGCCTTCTTATAGAAGGCTTGTTACTGTTTGCGGCAAAGACGTGAAATGTAACGCATTAAAAACTTTCTCTCTTGGACTGCCTGCTAATAGAGGTTCAATGTTGTTTCGGAATTCAGACATGGCTTGCGGCACATAGGATATTATGATATCATAAAAATGTTTTATAGTTACAATTCACTTGCGGCGACGCTGGAAATACAATGTTTTGACAAAACTACTTAAAAATCTATCAGCGAGCCTTTGTATAGTTCAGTTTATTGTGAGTATTGTGATGTTTCAGCAAGCGATTGCAGGTTGGGAGGGCATGGCAGGCGTTATAGGGAGGAATAACAGGTATGGAAAGAAATTTAGTTGACCGACAGGTGGAGCTTTATTTTGGAATGGGGGCAGGAAAAACAGCTTCGCGTTTGGCCGAAAGAATGGCTGACAAGGGAAGAATTACTTACTGAAGATGCCGCGGAGGAAGATTTTGGAGTGGCGAAAGCAGGAGGGGAATCTCTGGGCGCGTTTATCTTACAGAGGCAGGATGGGGAATATTGGCCGGACGCTTTGAAGGGGGAAGCCGTATATTTACACAAGCTTTGTGTCCTCAGAGAATTCGCGCATCAAAACGCGGCCCGGAAAATTGTGGAAGCGATTGCCTGTAAGTGCAGGAAGGAAGGGATTTCCTATATTCGGCTTGACACGGCATTAGATGAAAAGAAAGTCAGGAAGATATATCTTGGCATGGGATTTAAAATTGTGGACATTATCGATTATGAAAACGGCCGTTCTATGGCATTATATGAATATGAAGTTATGAATAAAACACACCAGGAAGGAAGAAAAAGCTAAATACGAGTATATTTTGAAGGGAGTAACTTTGCGTAATGAAAAAGTATGAATTCAACGCAATCATTTATAAAGTACCGGATATGGATGGCGCATATGTTAAGTTTCCCTATGATATCAGGAAGGAATTGGGCAAGGGCAGAGTGAGAGTACATGCGTCTTTTGACGGTGTCAAATACGATGGGAGCATAGTGAATATGGGGGTGCGCAATGAAGACGGCAGCATATGCTACATCATTGGTCTTCGGAAAGAGATTCGCGCCAAAATAGGAAAACAGCCTGGGGAATCCGTGCGTGTGACAGTGGAGTGTGATGCGGACTGATCGCCGGGCAGGGGCAGATTCCGTCACCGGCATGCCGTGGGGCTTTGGCAGCAAATTTTCTAATGGGTCTTTGTGTAAAAAATTGCCGATGGGTTTGCGTCTCATCGGCAGGAAAATTTATCACATTTATATATAATCTGAAATATATGGCGTTTCATGCAGGAGAGCGTTGTCTAAAAGCCTGATGCTTTCGGCATTTGCGGTGATGCGGCCCATTCGGTATAATTTTGTAGAGGTTTTGTAGCCAAGCAAAAGTGTTGTCAATGTGGCGATGGAAAGCTTCAGATGATATGGGGTTTCTTCTTCTATTATCATACTTTTTCCGTGTGAAAACCGCACTGACAATGTAGTATTGTTCCATGGCAGGAAATCATCTGTGATTTCAAATGTGAAGGAGGTGCCTTCTTTATTGGGAGCACAGTTATATCTCTCCAAAAACTGCCTGATATCGACAATACGTCCCATAATATAAGGGCGGATAACCTCCCGGATATCTCCGTCCTCCAGTTCAAAAGCAATTGGTTCATTATAATAGGAGTTGCCGCGCGCTTCGTCAATCATGGAATCATGGGCTCTGATGTATTTCCAGAGTCCGTCCTGAGCCTCTTTGTTTAAATAAATCATTTCTTTGATATACATGATATCTTCTTTTATGAGATATACCATATACCCCATAGGAACACTTGTTATATCATAATATACGGCGACCATTGTGTCATCTTCGTCCCAACGCCAGTATTCTTCCCAGGCCAGACTATTACGAAACAGGCAGCCGTGAGTTATCTCCGCGAACCTTGTATGTAAATGTATGAAGTCTTCGTTGTCCCATTCAACACGACGTACAAAACCGGGCGCATGAGTATTGGAGGGAATTTGCCTGTCCTTTATTGTGTAGGATATCTTGTTGGAGATGATTTCCCATCCTAAGTTTCGATATAGTGGAATGGAATACGGAAATAACATGGCCAGAGACTGTTTTTTCTGACGCATATGGGAAAGGCATTGAAACATAATTTGCTTCATGATTCCCTTTCCTGTATATTCCGGATAAGTACAGACACTGGTCACGAAACCCACAGGATATATCTCGTTATAGATGTTGGCCTCCAGGGGATATACGGCAACCTGTGAAATAAGATTATTTTCGCAAAAACAGCCCATGACGTCGGCACGTTCCAAGACCGGGAATTTGGATTGTTTGATTTCTTCGTCCTGCCATCCGGTATCAATTAAATCATGTTCCGTCACTTGAAAAGCGTACCGCAGTAGGGCGTTATATTGTTCCAGATCATCTGTGGTCAGATGTCGTAAATTATAGTGTATAGAATCTCCGTTGTTCATATTGAACTCTCCTATTCCAGTTCTGTCTCTCCACTTCAGTGCCCCTGCTAATGGAAGAAAATTCCATCTGCAAGGGCACAGCTGAAATTTTTTAACTGGACTGATTATAGTCTGGATTCGTATTAAAGTCAATGATTTCATATAAAGTATCATTGCAAACAAGGTATTTTTCTGGTATAATTTTCTTGTTTTTGGGAAAAAATCTGCTATATATTTTCAGGGGGCGTAAATGTGTTTATACCATGTGTTAGTGGATTATCTGTTTCACATCAATCCTTCCGGCAGCGTGGGATATGCGGCGGTATTACTTCAGTGGGCCCTGCATGTGCTGACTCCCGGAAAACTTATTATGCAGGCGATACGCCGGGAAAACGGAAGTGAAAAATTTTTGCTGGCTATTATGCCGCTTACCCCCATCGCCATTTGGGGGCTGCTGGAACCTTTTCTGATGAGCAGTTTTTTGGGATGCGATATGCGGGAGACGGAAGCCCTTTTTGCTTATGTGAACCAGCCGGCGGTTTACTGGGAGTTTATGGCAATTGTCATGGGGTATCTGCTCAGTTTTCTGTATTTTCGTGTTTGGAAGCGCACGGTGGCTACGGCTTTGTCAATAGTGGCGGATGTGTTGGAGCTGGGAATGTATTTTTTCTGCCTGGCGCTTACGGCAGGAGGGCTGACCAATCAGGGAGCGTTTTTTATGTCTGCCGGAACTTTTGGATTAAAAGGGCATTATCTCCTGTTACTGTACATTTATTTCATGTTTACATTGGCCTTTAAGCTTTTTGGGCATGTGGTTGCCTTGGTGTGGGGAATTCTGTTCAGTGAGCGAAAAAGGAAGTCTCATCAGGTCAATGCGAAAAAGGAATTCCTGCGGTTTCTGAGAAAAGGGCATAAAATCGTCGTGATATCGCTTGCCATGTTTATTGCAATGTGGTGTGGACTCTGGTACTGGATTGAGGCCAGTGAAGGAGGATTTTCCCTGGGCGGAACATTTATTATGCTTCCTATGTTTTTCTTTCTTCGCTCCCTTATAGTCCTGATAGTTCCCACAAGGACGAAGGCATATCGAAATCTTGTGAATTCTGGAAACAGGGAATTGCTGCTGGAGCTTTTTTACAAAGAATACCTCTCGGAAGAAGGGAAAACAAAAATCAAAAATTTTATCAACGTGGATGTGACAGAACATTTTGTGGTCAGTAAGACGCCTTTCCTCCAATTGGGATATCGCCCTCTTTATAAAGGATATCAAAAGGAAAATACGGGGTATTCGCTCCTGTTTGCCGGGGGCGGCAAAGTATTGATACGTGATTTTGATAAAGGGGTGATTCCTGTGCTTGAACATTCGTAACAGCCCAGTCAGCGCGCCGAACTGTTACCGAACATTCCAACTATAGGAAATAGATGCCCAAAAGAGCGTTTACATACATCGATTCATGTGGGCGCAAAGCGCAGGCAGTGTCATATGATTTATGAAAAGTCGCAGGTAAAAACGGCATCGGAACGGAGGCGCAATGTACCTAATGGCGCCTGAAAGGGGGTTCAGACGCGTCAGCGGCTGAATAAACCTTCCGTGATAAGGGGAAGGAAAAAGGCGGAACAAGTTCCCACAAATGGGAAAGTTTCCATGAATGGGAACCGGAATCTGAAGGGAGGTATGAATATGGAAAGAGGCCGTCCCATGGAAGAAGTAAAAATGCTGGTATCTGGTTATGTGGTAAAGGATCAGAGGCGTATTGTAAGAGTTTCTTTTATACGGGGGACAGACTACGCGGAGGGGACACTTCCCGATGGCGTGATTGATAAATCAAAAGGATTTTCCGAGGAGGAAATACGGAAGTTGGCAAACTTTCTCAGAGTTAATAAAAATGAGATTCTCGGGGAAGCGAAAAAAGTCAATCCTATCAGAAGCTGGCTGCGGGAGTAACTGATTTGCCGTAACGGTTCAGACAGGCCGCGGAACTAAATTAAAAGGAGAACAAGGGATGAAAGAAATATCTAATTTAATTGCATATCGGCCGGATGTGAAGGTAGTGGACGCTACCCTGCGGGACGGGGGGCTGGTAAATGACTTTTATTTTACGGATGAATTTGTGAAGGCTTTGTATCTGGCAAACCTCCGGGCGGGCGTGGACTATATGGAGTTTGGCTATAAAGCGTCCAAAGAGATGTTTGATGAGGATAAGTTTGGAAAATGGAAATTTTGTAAGGATGAGCATATTCGGCAAATTGTGGGGGAGAATGCCACGGACTTAAAGATTGCCGTCATGGCGGATGTGGGCAGGTGCGACAAAACGGATGTGATAAACCGGGCAGACAGTCCAATTGACTTAATCAGGGTGGCTACTTATGTGAATACCATTCCTGGAGCGGTGGATATGATTGAAGACGCCGCAAAAAAGGGCTATGAGGTAAGCTGTAATATTATGGCAATTTCCCATACACAGGAGGGAGAATTAAAGGCGGCTCTTGACATGCTGGGGAAGACGCCTGTGGACGTGCTTTATATTGTGGACAGCTATGGTTCCATGTATCCTGAACAGATTGCCCGTCTGGCGGATACGTATCTGGAATTCGCCGCAAAATATAATAAAAAAGTGGGAATTCACGCACATAACAATCAACAGCTTGCCTTTGCCAATACCATTGAAGCCGTGGGAGACGGGGTGGACTGGCTGGACGCCACATACGCTTCCATGGGAAGAGGCGCAGGAAACTGTGCTATGGAACTTCTGTTGGGATTTCTGCGCAATCCGAAATACAATGTATATCCCGCCATCCAGTTTGTGGACAAATACATGAACAAATTGAAAGCGGAAGGCGTGGTGTGGGGGTATGACCTGCAATATCTCATGACAGGGTTGCTGAACCAGCATCCCAGGGCGGCAATCCAGTTTACAAAAGAAGAGAGAACAGATTATACGGAGTTTTATAAAGAAATTGTGGCTATGGATTAGACGAAACAGTTGAATTTTTCTTATGACGTGTGTATACTGAAAGATAAGTTTATGAACAATCAGGAGGAAATCACGATGAAGATTAACAGTGTATGCGTACAAGGAGGCTATACGCCGGGAAACGGGGAGGCACGTCAGATTCCCATCGTCCAGAGTACTACTTTTAAATATGACACCAGTGAGGACATGGGGAAGCTTTTTGATCTGGAGGAAAACGGTTATTTCTATACCAGGCTTCAAAATCCCACCAATGATTACGTGGCGGCCAAAATTACGCAGCTGGAAGGAGGCACGGCAGGTATGCTGACCAGCAGCGGCCAGGCGGCTAATTTCTACGCACTGTTTAATATTTGCAGCTGTGGTGATCATATTGTGGCATCCAGTTCCATATATGGAGGTACTTTTAATCTGATTTCCGTAACCATGAAGAAGATGGGCATCTCAGTTACGTTCGTCAATCCGGACGCATCGGACGAAGAGCTGGATAATGCGTTTCAGGAGAATACAAAAGTGGTCTTTGGGGAAACCATTTCAAATCCTGCGCTGACGGTTCTTGATATTGAGAAATATGCCAGATGCGCTCATGCTCATGGTGTTCCTCTGATTATTGACAACACTTTCGCAACCCCTGTGAATTGTCGTCCTTTTGAGTGGGGAGCGGATATAGTGACCCATTCAACCACCAAGTATATGGACGGACATGGGGCGGCTGTCGGCGGAGCCATTGTAGACAGCGGAAGGTTTGACTGGATGGCGTATGGGGACAAATATCCCGGTCTGTGTACACCGGATGAAAGCTATCACGGTATTATATATGCTGAAAAGTTTGGGAAGGAAGGTGCCTTTATTACCAAATGCACGGCACAGCTGATGCGTGATCTTGGTTCCATACAGAGTCCCCAGAATGCGTTTATTTTAAACCTCGGCCTGGAAAGCCTGCATGTTCGTATGAAACGGCATTGTGAGAATGGCCAGGCGGTGGCGGAATTCCTTTCTGCGCATCCCAAAGTGGCGTATGTAAATTATTGTGGACTTACCGGGGATAAATATTATTCCCTGGCACAAAAATATCTGCCCAACGGAAGCTGCGGTGTGGTGTCCTTTGGTTTAAAAGGCGGAAGGGAGGCCGCAGGTATTTTTATGAAAAATCTGAAGCTTGCGGCTATCGAGACACATGTTGCGGATGCCCGTACCTGCTGTCTGAATCCTGCTTCTTCCACACATCGTCAGATGACGGATGAGCAGTTGAAAGAGGCCGGAGTGCCTGCGGAACTCATACGAATCAGCTGTGGTATTGAGGACAAAGAGGATTTGATTGAGGATCTTGCGCAGGCATTGGAACAATGTTGACCCGTAAGGAAAGTATGGACTGCAAAGAATTTGAAAAACGAATTCCGGATTTTATCGCACGGAAAATGGATTATCCCACATTAAAAAACTTTAATGCTCATATTGGAAAGTGCGTGGACTGTAAAGAAGAGCTGGAGATCCAATTTCTTGTGACGGAAGGGATTCAGCGTCTGGAAGACGGTAGCGCGTTTGATTTACAGTCCGAATTAGATGAAAGAATGGCGGAAACAGAACACAAAATCAGATTTCACAACGGATTCCTCTATTTTGGATTTGCGTTGGAAGTGATTGCCGTATGCCTTTTATTGGGAATCGTTATATGGATTTTGCTATAATTTATCAAAATTGAAATGTTGAAGGTGGTAGAATCTATGCTTGAGAACAAAAAGCTTGTACTGATAGACGGACACAGTATTTTGAACAGGGCCTTTTATGGTGTCCCCAATTTAAGCAATGCCCAGGGGCTGCATACCAATGCGGTTTATGGTTTCTTAAACATCCTGTTTAAAATTCTGGAAGAGGAAAAGCCCGATTACCTTGCCGTGGCTTTTGACGTTCATGCTCCGACCTTTCGGCATCTGATGTATGAAGACTATAAGGGAACCAGAAAACCCATGCCGGAGGAATTGAGAGAACAGGTTCCGGTGATGAAGGATGTACTGAAGGCCATGCATGTGGTAATTGTGGAACAGGAAGGGCTTGAGGCGGATGATATTCTCGGAACCCTTGCCAAGAAGGCTGCGGCAGAGGGGATTGAGGTGTCTCTGGTGTCCGGCGACAGGGATTTACTTCAAATATCCGATAAAAATATTAAGATACGAATTCCCAAAACGAAAATGGGCCGGACGGAGATAGAAGATTACTATCCGGAGGATGTGGTCAGGACATATCAGGTGACACCATTGCAGTTCATTGATCTCAAGGCGTTGATGGGAGATTCGTCGGATAATATTCCTGGTGTGCCGAAAGTGGGGGAGAAGACGGCAACGGAGCTGATGGTCCGGTATGGTTCCCTTGAAAATATTTACAACCATGTGGAAGAAATATCCAAAAAGAGCATCAGGGAATCTTTGAAGGAAAATCGTGAACTTGCGGATCTGAGCAAGGCTCTTGCCACCATAAAAATCGACAGTGATGTGACATTGGAGTATGAAGAGGCGAAAGCAGAAGGCTATTTTACGCCGGAGGCATATGAGCTGTTCAAGCAATTGGAGTTCCGCAATATGTTGCATCGCTTTGAAAAAGAATCCATGGAAAGCGGGCAGGGGCTTACACAAACGTTCCAAAAAGTACAAAGCAGAAAAGAGTTCCTGGGGAAATTGAAGAAAATCAAAGCGGGACAGCACATCGGCCTGTTTCTTCCCATGGAAGGAGATAGACTTCTGGGCGTTGCGGTGTCGGAACAAAATGCCTCAAAGCGTATGGAGACATATGTGTACGTGCTTCCGGCGCAGGAAAACGCGCAGCTTTCTTTTCTGGGGATGCTTTCCGAAAACGGCGGGACGGAAGGCGACTCCGCAGAGAGTTTTCAGGGGACGGATGAATTGTATGAGCTGGGGGCAGCATTGCGTGAACTTTCGGTGACAGCATATATTTCTGCTTTTGATATCAAGAAGTATTATCGTTATCTGGAACAGGAATCTACGGAACGATATTTCGATATCCTTATCGGGGCGTATTTGCTGAATCCTCTGAAGAGTGATTATGACATGGAAGCAATTGCGGCGGAGCATCTGGACCTGACCATTCCGGGCAGAGCCGAGACTTTCGGGAAGACGAAACTTGGAGAAGCCGCCGTGTCAATGACGGATAAATTTGTGGAATATTGTTGTTACTGCGCTTATGTATGTGCCAATGCGGAAGGAGTTTTGACTAAGAAGCTGAGAGATACAGGGATGGAACGATTGATGCGGGAGATGGAAATGCCTCTGTCTCTGGTATTGTATGATATGGAACGGGAAGGTGTGGAAGTTCGCAGAGAGGAGCTGAAGGCCTACGGGGACGCTCTGGTGGAGAGAATTGAGGAGTTGGAATCTTCCATTCATCGATTGGCGGGAACGAAATTTAACATCAATTCTCCAAAACAGCTTGGGGAAGTATTGTTTGAGAAACTGAATCTTCCAGGGGGCAAGAAAACGAAAACGGGGTATTCTACAGCGGCGGATGTGCTGGAAAAGCTGGCGGAAGATCACCCCATTGTGAATGAAATACTGGAATACAGGCAGTTGACCAAGTTAAAATCCACCTATGCGGATGGACTGGCAGTTTATATTGGAGAAGACAATCGGATTCATACCAATTTTAATCAGACAATTACTGCTACAGGCCGTATCAGTTCCACAGAACCTAATTTGCAGAATATTCCCATGCGGATGGAACTGGGACGGCGTATCCGAAAAGTATTCGTGCCCCGGGAAGGGTATGAATTTATGGATGCGGACTATTCGCAGATTGAGCTTCGTGTACTTGCCCACATGTCCCAGGATGAACAATTGATAGACGCCTATCGAATGGAGCAGGATATTCACAGGATTACTGCGGCAAAGGTCTTCCATACGCCGTTTGAAGAGGTGACGGATTTACAGCGCAGAAACGCCAAGGCAGTGAATTTTGGCATTGTCTATGGCATCAGTTCCTTTGGCTTGAGCCAGGACTTGAGTATCAGCCGCAAAGAGGCTACAGAGTATATTGAACAGTATTTTGAAACCTATCCGGGGGTCAAGGCTTTTCTGGACAGATTGGTAAGCGACGCAAAGGAAAAGGGATATATCACCACCATGTTCGGCCGGAGACGGCCGGTGCCGGAACTGTCTTCTTCAAATTTCATGCAGCGTTCTTTTGGGGAACGTGTGGCCATGAATTCCCCCATACAGGGGACGGCTGCGGATATTATCAAGATTGCCATGATACGGGTATGGAAGGCTCTGCGGGAACAGGGACTGAAATCCAGGCTGATTTTACAGGTGCATGATGAACTTGTCATTGAGACATTGTGTGGGGAAGAAGAACAGGTACGTAAGCTTTTGGAAGACAATATGAAAGCGGCGGCAGAATTGGCGGTAACTCTTGAGGTGGATTTGCATACGGGAAAGAATTGGTATGAAGCAAAATAAGATTGTCCTGTTTGCGGAGAAGAGGTGCTTTGCGAGATGTTCACATCATTCTATGGGGGCAGAGGGAAATCAGCATGAAGTTTATCGGTATCACAGGCGGTGTCGGGGCAGGAAAGTCCAAGATACTGGGCTACATTAAGCAGCATTATCTCTGTGAAATCTATCTGGCGGACGAAGTGGCGCATCTGGTCAAACAGCCGGGTACCGAGTGTTACAAAGCGCTTTTGGCGCTACTGGGGCCGGATGTGGCGGCGGAGGACGGACAGATAGACAGACAGGTGATGGCGGACAGAATTTTTGCCGATCCGGCATTGCTGGATAAGGTCAATGAAATCATACATCCCGCCGTCAGGCTGTTCTTGCTGGAAAAGCTTGAATATGCCAAAAAAGCGGGAAATGTGGAATTATTCTTTGTAGAGGCGGCATTGTTGATTGAAACGGGATACCGGTCAATGGTGGATGAAATGTGGTATGTATATGCCGAGGAAAAGATTCGCAGGAAGAGATTAAGCATGTTCAGAGGATATAGCGAGGAGAAAATATCCCGAATTATGTCACATCAGCTCTCAGAGGAACGGTTCAGGGAGAACTGTGATTTTGTGATTGACAACAGCGGTTCCTTTCAGGAAAGCCGCAGGCAAATTGACAGGAAACTGGAGGCTTTTACATGGCAGGAGTAAGAGAAGGACAGGGTCAGCTGGTATTTGGATTGGATATCGGCACCAGGAGTATTGTGGGTACCGTGGGATATATGAACGGGGGAAGGTTCCATGTTCTGGCCCAACGTGCCAGAGAACATGAAACACGTTCCATGCTGGACGGGCAGATACACGATATTGGAAAGGTGGGGCAGACAATACGCCTGGTGAAGGAGCAGCTGGAAGAGGATTTGAACAGACGTCTGACAGAGGTATGCATTGCGGCTGCCGGCCGGGTGCTTCGCACCGTTACCACCCATGTGGAACAGGAATTTGACGAAGATCACGAGGTCGCTCAGGAAGATATTTATTCCCTGTCAACATTGGGTGTGGAACAGGCTTATGAAGAGTTTTTGCGCACCAATGACTCGGAAATGAAATTTTATTGCGTGGGCTATACGCCCATGCGTTATTATATGAACGGCTATCAGATTGGAAACCTGGAAGGACATAAGGTTAGAACCATGGCGTTGGACATGATTGCCACATTTCTTCCGGATGATGTGGTGGATGGATTGTACAAGGCAGTGGAGCTTGCGGGGCTGCATGTGGCGAATTTGACTTTGGAGCCCATAGCCGCCATACAGGTGGCCATACCGGAGAAATTCCGTATGCTGAATCTAGCTCTGGTGGATGTGGGGGCGGGAACCAGCGATATTTCAATTACAAAAGACGGCACTATTACAGCTTACGGGATGATACCGGTGGCAGGGGACAGTCTTACGGATGTCCTTGTACAGCATTGCCTGGTGGATTTTGACACGGCAGAACGCATCAAAAGGCAGGCGGGTACACAGGAATCGGTGGAGTACCAGGATATTATGGGGCTGACACAGGTGATTACCGCAAAAGAGGTGGAGAACATTCTGTCAGAGCATGTACAGCAGATGGCGGATATGGTGGCATCCTGCATCAGGGAACTGAATGGTGATAAGTCTGTCAGCGCTGTATTTGTGGTGGGGGGAGGCGGCATTGTGCCAGGTTATACCGAGAAGCTGGCGCAATCTTTGGATATTGTAAAGGAAAGAGTTGCTATCAGGGGACAGGAAGTGCTTCAGGGTATAGCTTTTGAGGTGGAAAATCCTCGAAGGGATTCCATGATGGTAACGCCGGTGGGCATTTGTTTAAGTTACTATGAACAGAGTAATAATTTTATCTTTGTGGATTTTAACGGCAGACATGTAAAATTATATGACAACGGGAAGCTCACCGTGGCTGACGCAGCGGTACAATGTGATTTTTCCAATGAGAATCTCTTCCCGAGGCGCGGGGCGGCGCTGACTTTTACAGTCAACGGCAAGAGCCGCATTGCCCGGGGAGAACAGGGAGAGGCTGCTGTCATCAGGGTCAACGGGGAGGTGGCTGACATTTACGCACAGGTACATAACGGTGCGATTATTGAAGTTACTCCGTCCACAGAGGGAGAGAAGGCCAGGCTGGAATTGGGCAGGCTGCCGGAACTTGCCGAGAGTCTTCATGTCTATGTGAATGGTATGAAGATAGATTTGCCCAGAACCGCAACCGTAAACGGACGGCTGGAAAACGAATACTATCAGATCTGCGAAGGAGATACGATTCAGCTGCGGAATTCCTATAGTGTCAGGGAAATTGCGGCATTTATGGATGTGCCCTTAGGAGGCGGAATCCTGGTAAATGACACTCCCGCAAAACCGGATACCAGGGTTTACGAGAATTTTACCTTAAACTGGGATGTGAAATCCGAAATTACGTATGCGGATCTTGAGGAGGAAACGGAAGAAGAGGCTGCGAGACGTCAGGCGGCAAAGGAAGCGGCTGCAAGGGAGGCTGAAGAGGCTGAGCGGGCTGCCAGAGCGCTTGTGAGGAATGTGGAAGAAGGGAATCTGGGCACGGAGAATTTTAAGGGCACTTTATTTGAAGGCATGTTCGGCGTATCGGGCACATTCGACGGAAGCCATAAAAATGCCATGGAACAGGGATGGGGCAGCGGAACGAATTCCGCAGGCGGAACCGAAGTGGGAAAGTCATTCACTGCCCGGACAGGCGGCTTTCAGGGACCGGAAGAGAATGGACCGGTCAATTTGACTGTCCTGGTGAATAAGCGGCCTGTTACTTTGTCGGGCAAGAGCAGCTACGTTTTTGTGGATGTATTTTTCTTTATCAATTTTGACCTGAAGGCTTCTGCCGGGCGTTCCATTGTCACTAATTTGAATGGGCGTAAGGCAGAGTATATGGAACCTCTGAAAAACGGGGATGTGATAGATATATTTTGGGAAGAGGGCGTGAGTGTTCCGCCTGGAAGAGAGAGCAGAAGATGAGATTATGCAGTATAGCAAGCGGAAGCAGCGGAAATTGCGTCTATGTGGGGTCCGAGGCAACTCACTTGCTTATAGATGTGGGTATCAGCGGCAGGAAAACAGAGAACGGTTTAAAAGAACTTGGGCTTACGGGAAAGGACATTGACGGCATATTGATTACTCATGAACATTCGGATCATATTCAGGGGTTGGGAGTGATTGCCAGAAAATATGAGATTCCCATATATGCCACCAAGGGAACCATAAAAGCCATGAAAAAATGCGAAGGGCTTGGCGCCGTGGATGAGGAACTGTTTCATGAAATTGCCCAGGATGTGAGGTTTACGCTGAAAGATTTGACCATTCATCCCATGGGAATATCTCATGACGCGGCACAGCCGGTGGCATACCGGATTTCCTATGGCAGGAAGAAGGTGGCTGTCTGTACGGATTTGGGAGTTTATAATGATTATACGGTGGAATGTCTGAAAGGAATGGATGCGATTTTATTGGAAGCAAACCACGATGTGAATATGTTACAGGTGGGGCCTTATCCTTATAAACTCAAACAGCGGATTCTGGGAGAACGGGGGCATTTATCCAACGAAAGCACGGGAAGGCTTTTATGCAGAATATTGCATGAAAAATTACAGACCATTTTACTGGGGCATTTGAGCAAGGAAAATAATTTGCCGGAACTTGCCTTTGAGTCGGTCAGGATGGAGATTAACATGGGAGAAACACCTTATAAAGCCGGTGACTTTGACATTCAAGTGGCCAGGCGCAGCGAGGTGACACCAATTGTAACTGTTTCATAAGAGAGAACAAATCAATCATTGAGCGGAAAGGGAATATGGAATGAAGCGTACAATTATTACTGTGGTGGGAAAAGATACGGTGGGCATTATCGCAAAAGTTTGTACATATCTGGCTGAAAATGGCATCAATATCCTGGATATTTCTCAGACAATAGTGCAGGGCTATTTTAATATGATGATGATAGTGGATACCATGGGAATGAATAAGCCTTTTGGGGATATGGCGGATGAAATGACGTCTCTGGGGGAGGAAATCGGAGTGGTAATCAAATGTCAGAAGGAAGAAATCTTTGATAAAATGCACAGAATTTGATTTTGCCTTGGGATATTTTCGGATAACAGGAGAGTTTGGAAATGATTAATTTATATGAAGTGGCTGAGACCAATAAAATGATTACGAAAGAAAATCTGGATGTGCGTACCATTACGCTTGGAGTCAGCCTGCTGGATTGTATTGATTCGGATCTGGGAAAGCTGAAAGATAAAATATATACGAAAATATTTCAATCGGCAAAAGATTTGGTAAAGACAGGGGAGGATATCTCAAGGGAATTTGGTATTCCTATTGTGAATAAAAGAATCTCCGTTACCCCCATGGCTTTGATTGGAAGCTCGGCATGTAAAAGCGAGGAGGATTTTGTCGTTCTGGCGCAGACATTGGACCAGGTGGCAAAGGATGTGGGAGTGAATTTTATCGGAGGGTATTCCGCCCTGGTGTGCAAGGGTATGACTTTGGCTGAAGAACGGCTTCTTCGATCCATTCCCCAGGCGCTTGCCCACACGGAGAGGGTATGCAGTTCCGTTAATCTGGGTTCCACAAAAACAGGAATTAACATGGATGCGGTAAAACTTATGGGGGAGATGATCAAGGCCACTGCCGAGGCCACAAAAGATTACGACTCCCTTGGCTGCGCAAAACTGGTGGTGTTCTGCAACGCTCCAGACGACAATCCCTTTATGGCAGGGGCGTTTCATGGTGTCACGGAAGCTGACAGGATTATAAATGTTGGAGTCAGCGGCCCCGGTGTGGTGAAGACTGCTTTGGAAAAGGTTCGTGGAGAAAATTTTGAAGTATTGTGCGAGACCATTAAGAAGACAGCTTTTAAGGTGACAAGAGTGGGGCAGTTGGTGGCCCAGGAAGCTTCCGCAAGGCTGAAGGTTCCCTTCGGTATTGTGGATCTTTCTCTGGCGCCCACACCGGCTGTCGGTGACAGCGTGGCGGATATTCTGTGTGAAATGGGGCTGGAATACGCAGGAGCGCCCGGCACGACGGCAGCGCTGGCTCTGTTGAATGATCAGGTGAAAAAAGGCGGTGTGATGGCCTCTTCTTATGTGGGGGGATTGAGCGGCGCTTTTATTCCGGTCAGTGAGGATCAGGGGATGATTCATGCCGTGCAGGCAGGGGCTCTGACATTGGAGAAACTGGAAGCCATGACCTGTGTGTGTTCCGTTGGGCTGGACATGATTGCCATTCCAGGAGATACCGGCGCAGCCGCTATTTCCGGCATTATTGCGGACGAGATGGCCATAGGAATGGTCAATCAGAAGACCACGGCTGTGCGCATTATCCCAGTGTGCGGCAAAGGGGTGGGGGAGACGGTGGAATTTGGGGGGCTGTTGGGATATGCGCCCATTATGTCGGTAAACCGGTTTTCCTGCGACAAATTTATCAACCGTGGGGGAAGAATTCCTGCTCCGATTCACAGCTTTAAAAATTAGATTAGAATTACACTGTCACAATCGGTCTTGAAATTTCGTTTACAGCTTTTTGACCCGATTGCAGAGCGGCAATTCCCTGATACAGTTCGCCGGAAAGTATATCCAGTTGTAAAAGTTTTCCGGCGTCTGGCGGAAGACTTTTTTTGGCGTTTGCCACCTTGGTCACAAGGGGAATGGATGCCTGTTTTTTGACGGCGTTCAGCAGAGGAATGGCCTGGCGGCGAAATCCCAGCACCCTGGCGTAAGGGGTGTAATCTATCTTCCGGCCCAAAGCCATGTGCTCTTTTTGAATGGAAAGAAGTATGTGAAGAAGACTTCGGCTGATTCTGGTATAGGTCATGTCTTTGGTCTTCAACAACTTGCAGAATGCGTCAAAGCCGGTGAATTCTCCCGATAAATTTCGGATGCGGTTGGACAAATCCGCCGATACATCCATATATCTTTCATATCCCAATTCTTTTTCCATGAGCAGTTTATAGTATAGCGCGCTTGAAAAGTCATCGGAGCATATGGGAGGAATTTCTTTCATATATTCCACAAGCAGCATCAGGGCAGCTTCCGGTATATGAGCTGACAGCCTTTGCGCGGAATATCCTGAGCAGAGCGCTTTCCGAATGGCAAGAGCAGAGCCAAACCTTGAGGAGATTTCTTCGTCGTGATAACCGGCGCCCAAGCGAGGGATGGCAATGGGCAGTATTCTGCTTTGGCGTCTGAGAATTGCTTTGCAGTATTCAATGCCCAGAATATTGTTTGGGGAGGAGAAGGTATTGGCATAGGGTTCCAGGGAGGGATGGCATTGGGATAATGCCATCCCTCGGGCGAGAGGATAGGATAATCCGCGCCGAAGAAATTCTTTTAAGACAGAACGGTACGTTTCCGATTCTTCCATAAGCAGGGACGCAATTTGAAGAAGGGAAATATTGCTTTCTCTTTCCTGGGCAGGATATTCGCTACCAAAGCATAAATGAGTTACCACCCCCAGGCTGTCCAAAAGGGCTACGGCGCCGGAGGCAAAGTATTCGGCGCTGGCAGTAGCGTATAATACAGGAAGTTCCAGCACCAGATCAGCGCCGCAGCGCAGCGCCATTTCGGTTCTGGTATGTTTGTCCAGCATGGCTGGAGCCCCCCGCTGGACAAAATCACCGCTCATGACAATCACCGTATAGTCTGCCTGTGTGCGGCGCAGAGATTCTTCCAGATGATATTTGTGTCCGTTATGGAATGGGTTATATTCCGCAATGATTCCGTTTACCTTCATATTAAGCACCATTTTTCCAGGTTAATTTGTTCTTGTTTATTTTTACCAGATTTAGTATAATATAGTTATCGTGGTTTGTTAAGTAGAAAAGAAGTACAAGCAGCACATTTTCAGATATGAAAATGCCTTAAGGCATTCTGTGGCAAAACGACTGCAAAATTTTTATAACAGCGGGAGAACCGCCGGAAAGGAGAAGGGATATGTCATATATTGACACAATTAAGGAAAGGGCCCGATTGGATAAGAAGACAATTGTATTACCTGAATCCAATGACAAAAGGACTCTGTTGGCAGCAGCAAAGATTGTGGAGGAGGGGATTGCGGATATCATTATGGTGGGCAATGAAGAGAAGATCATGGATGGTGCCGGATGGTTGGAGGTAGACCTGTCCGGTGTCACAGTGATTGACCCTGCCAATACTCCTCTGTTGGATAAGTATGTAAATGTGTTGTATGAAACAAGAAAAGCAAAGGGCATGACCGAAGAGAAGGCAAGAGAAATTTTGCTGAAAGACTATCTGACGTTTGGAATTGTCATGGTAAAGGCCAACGATGCGGATGGTATGGTTGCCGGAGCCTGCCATTCTACGGCGGATACCCTGAGGCCGGCATTGCAGATTTTGAAGACAGCGCCCGGGATTAAGCTGGTTTCCGCCTTTTTTGTCATGGATACCCAGTTTAAGGACCAGGGAGAAAACGGAGCGTTTTTGTTTGCTGACTGCGGTTTGAACCAGGACCCTACGGCGGAAGAACTGGCAGCCATTGCTGAGACGTCCTATAGAAGTTTCAAGTCTTTGATCGGACCGAAACCTGTTATAGCCATGCTGAGTCATTCTACCAAGGGAAGCGCAAAGCATCCGCTGGTGGACAAGATGGTGGAAGCTACTAGGATTGCCAGGGAGCAGTATCCGCATCTGACGTTGGATGGAGAATTGCAGTTGGATGCGGCCCTGGTGCCCGGTGTAGCCAAATCCAAATCTCCCGGAAGCCCTGTGGGAGGCAGAGCAAATGTGCTTATATTCCCCAACCTGGACGCAGGGAATATCGGATATAAACTTGTACAGAGGCTGGGTGGCGCAGAGGCCTATGGTCCCATGCTTCAGGGAATCGCAAAGCCGGTGAACGACCTTTCCCGGGGCTGTTCCTGGCAGGATATTGTGGGCGTTGTGGCGTTGACTGCCGTACAGGCTCAATTGGTATAATTGGAAAACTGATATTAAGATGACGGCGAGAGGCTGTCATAGTAAGGATTGTTACAAACCTTGACTTGATAGACGGAAAGGAAAATGGAAATGAAAGTTTTGGTCATTAATTGCGGAAGTTCTTCCCTGAAATTTCAACTGATTGACTCAGAGTCTGAACAATGTCTTGCGAAGGGACTCTGCGAAAGGATTGGCATTGAGGGGAGTATGATCACATATTCTCCTGAAGGCGGTGAGAAAGAAAAAACAGTGACTCCCATGCCGGACCATACGGAGGCGATTCGTCTGGTGTTGGAGGCTTTGACCAATCCCAGGACAGGTGTGGTGGGAAGCCTGGATGAAATAGGAGCCGTGGGGCATCGTGTGGTGCATGGAGGGGAGAAATTTGCCCAGTCCGTGGTGCTCAATGAAGAAGTCATGAAAGTGGTTGAGGAATGCAATGACCTTGCGCCCCTCCATAATCCGGCAAATTTAATAGGCATCAATGCCTGTAAGAAGCTTATGCCCAACACGCCCATGGTGGGAGTTTTCGATACTGCCTTTCATCAGACTATGCCGGAAGAGGCGTATATGTACGGCCTTCCCTACGAATATTATCAGAAATACAAAATCCGCAGATATGGATTCCACGGAACCAGCCATTCCTATGTATCAAAGAGGGCGGCGGAAGTTCTGGGAAAGAAGTATGAGGAATTGAAAATTATTGTATGTCATCTGGGCAATGGCGCCAGCATATCCGCTGTAAAAAACGGAAAGTGTGTGGATACTTCCATGGGACTGACACCGTTGGAAGGGTTGATTATGGGTACCCGTTCCGGTGACATTGATCCGGCTATCATTGAATTTCTTGCCCACAAGGAAAACAAGAGCATTGATGATGTAATGGCAATATTAAATAAGAAATCCGGTGTGCTTGGACTTTCAGACAATCTTTCCTCCGATTTCCGTGACTTGGAAGAAGGATACCATAAGGGGGATGCCAATGCCGTTCGCACGTTAAAGACTTTCTGTTACAGAGTGGCCAAATACATTGGCTCTTATGTGGCCGCAATGAACGGGGTGGATGTAATCTGTTTTACTGCGGGCGTTGGAGAAAACGCAGCGCTGGTTCGTACTTTTGTATGTGAGTATCTCGGGTATCTTGGAGTGACGATTGACCAGGAGGCGAATCAGAAACGTGGGGAGGACATTGTGATAACCACCTCCGACAGCAGGACGACGGTAATGGTTATTCCCACGAATGAGGAACTTGCCATCGCAAGAGAGACGGTTCGTCTGGTATAATCCTGATATGGATGGTCATTGCGCGAAGTTTTGACTGGTGAAATTATACTATGAGTTGGGGCGCCTTTGAGGCTTGGAGTAAGTGTTATCTCAAAGGCGCCCAACATATATATGAGTTTGGAATATTGTCATTGACAATGAAATGACTTTTGGGAATCAAGGAGGGGGAGACAATGGCGAATGAAAAAAAATTCAAAATGTGGGCAATCATGCCTGTGTTGGGGCTGTTTGGAGGGATATTGGCATACCCTGTGTCAGAAGCGCAGGCGGAAGGGATAAGTGTAGAAATGGCAGTAAGCCAAACGGCGAGAACAACAGCGAATTCATTTGGGTCAAAAAGTTCTGTTTTGTCAGAAAAATGGAATGGATTGAAGAAAGATGTGAAGGGAAAGTGGTATTATTATATCAATGGCCAAATCGCAAGGTATTATACAGGTTTGGTGGAAAATGAAAATGGCTGGTGGTATGTGAAGAATGGAGCCCTGGACTGGAACTATACGGGGCTTGTGAAAAATAAAAACGGCTGGTGGTATGTAAGTAACGGAGCCCTGGACTGGAATTATACGGGGCTTGCGGAGAATGAAAACGGTTGGTGGTATGTAAATAAAGGCGCTCTGGACTGGAATTATACAGGGCTTGCGGAGAATGAGTACGGTTGGTGGTACGTGAAAAACGGCGCTTTGGATTGGAGTTATACAGGGTTTGTAGATTATGAAGGTGATTGGTGGTATGTAAAAAACGGCGCCCTGGATTGGACATATACCGGGCTTATCAACGAGAACGATCAGTGGTGGTACATAACAAACGGCTGTTTAAATACGCAGTACAAAGGACTTGTAGAATACAAAGAAGATTTATGGTATGTAGTGGATGGAAAAGTGGATTTTCGTTATACAGGTGTAATTCCGGGACCGGATGGCAGAATGCGCCATGTGGGCGCAGGCAAAGCCTTATTATAAATTGACAGTCATTTGGGGAGTATCCAAACTTCTGTTATTATGTGGTCTTGCATGGTTGTCCGCGATACAATTAAGAAACTTTTAAGATACACATGTGGAATAATATGGTATTATGTTGACACCGGAATACACAGGAGGAAAAATGTAGATGAGAGACAAGAGGATGATTGGGCCGGGTGGCGATGGCGAAGTACAGAGGAGGACACAATTAGGGAAAAAACATAAACCATTCTATGTAAGTCTGATTGTTCTGCTTATGTTTATCAACATAATACTTTTTCTGGACGCACGGATTCAGATTCATGACATTCAATGTACTTTGACGCAGGTATTAAACAGATTGGAATCATATCAGTCCGCAGACGTCGCTGTCCTGTCGGATGAGCAGGGTGAAGTTGCGGAATTTGTGGCTGCGGCAGGGCTTGGGGTCGCAGGCAACAGTGGAGTGGTGGCGGGCATAGAAGAGAATGACTCGCCCAAAACTGAGGATGTAAAGGATGTAGGTATGGTGGACAGTCATTTTGGGGATGACTCGTCAGATGGTACCACAGGGACTAAAACTTTATGGGACGGCGATATATCTGAAGAAACGGAAGTGGATTATGTAAGTCTGTGCGGTTTATCAGAAGTTGCCGCGCCTGTACGGCTGAACAGGACACAGGCTTTGGCGCGTTTGAAGGAACTGGGGGAAGAAAATGAAATGATTGCGGATATATATGACAATCACAGATTCTACCCGGATAATCTTTTGGGAGCGCTGGCAAATAATCCTGAAATGACGGATTTTGTGGCAGGATATTTGAATTCCGAAGTCAAAGCCAAAGGAGGAGGGCTGACGGAGGCGGAGAAGGAACAGGATTATCCTTTGTTTCTCCAATGGGACCCTCGATGGGGGTATGAGGAATATGGGGATTCCAGCATCGTAGGGTTGGCAGGCTGTGGGCCTGTGTGTCTGTCCATGGCTTTATATTATCTTTTGGATGACGAAAGTCTCACCCCGGATGTACTTGCGGAATATAGTATGAAAAACGGATACTATGTATCCGGAACAGGCACGGCATGGGCTCTTTTGACAGATGTTCCTGCCAAGTATGGAGTGGAGGTAACACAGCCGGGAGTTTCGGAAGAGACAATTAAGAAAGCTCTGGATCAGGGAAGTGTGATCATATGTTCTATGAGACCGGGAGATTTTACTGCCAGAGGGCATTTCATTGTCATTTATGGATATGATAAGGAAGGCTTTATGGTCAATGATCCAAATTGCGTAGCCCGCAGCAAAGAACAATGGCTGTTTTCGGAGATTGGGAAACAGATAAAACATATTTGGGTTTTGGGTGAAAAAAAGCTTGACATGGAGATAAGAGGGGAGTATTATGAAAAATAAATTCAGATGACTGCTATGAGGCAAAAAATCACCTATGGGAAGGACAGATGGAAGCATATAAGAGGCGGTGAAGGAAGAATGATAGAGATTGTAATCGAAGTTGTCAGCGAGGTAGTGGATTTTTTTCTGGATTTATGGTTAAATAAAGTAGTTAAGTGAGAAATGATAATAATGAAATAGAGCAGGTTAAACCGTAGATGTGGAGATAAAAACGGTATATGCACTTACAGAGAGGCCGGATGCTGAGAAAGGCCAGGAACGCAGGCTGTTAAATGGACCACGGAGGGCACAGGGAACGAAGCGCAGGCTTTCAGTATATTGTGACGTAAGGCACACGTAAGCTGCCAGGGATATGTCAGTATCCTGATAAGGGCATTTACCGCTGTTATTGAGAATGTTAAAGTATTGCATTGTGATAATTACAGGTAAATGAATCAAGGTGGCACCGCGGGAACAGTTCCCGTCCTTGACAGATGGAATTATTCTGTCAGGGGCGGTTTTTTTGTATGTAAATTTATTCACGCCAAAGATATCAGCATAAAGAGGAAGGAGCAAAACAGTATGAGCAGAGGACGTTATGGTATATACGGTGGACAGTATATTCCGGAAATACTTATGGAGGAATTAATTCACCTAGAAGAATGCTATGAGCGGTGGGGAAAGGAGGCGGACTTTCAGAGAGAACTTGAGACATTAAACAGGGAATATACGGGAAGACCTTCCATGCTGTATTACGCGGAAAAGATGACGAAGGATTTGGGGGGAGCGAAGATTTACCTGAAAAGAGAAGACTTAAATCACACAGGTTCCCATAAAATAAATAACGCCCTTGGGCAGGCGCTTTTGGCAAAAAGAATGGGAAAGAAACGGATTATCGCAGAAACCGGCGCAGGTCAGCACGGAGTCGCTACGGCTACGGCTGCGGCATTGCTGGGAATGGAATGTGAGATATTCATGGGGAAAGAAGACACCATAAGGCAGGCGCTGAATGTATATCGTATGGAACTTCTGGGCGCCAAAGTACACCCTGTTACTTCCGGCACTCAGACATTAAAAGACGCAGTAAATGCCTGTATGAACGAATGGATCAAAAGAGTGGATGACACTTTGTATGTGCTTGGATCTGTCATGGGTCCTCATCCTTTTCCAATGATTGTCAGAGATTTTCAAAGTGTAATCAGCCAGGAGGCCAAGGCACAGATTCTTGAGAAGGAAGGACAGCTTCCGGCTGCGGTGGTTGCCTGTGTGGGCGGCGGCAGTAATTCCATGGGAGCCTTTTATCACTTTATTCAGGAGAAAGAAGTGGAGCTCATCGGATGTGAGGCGGCCGGTAAAGGCGTGGACACGCCCAGAACAGCCGCAACCATAGCTACAGGCAGCCTGGGGATTTTTCATGGAATGAAATCCTATTTCTGTCAGGACGAATATGGTCAGATTGCTCCTGTATATTCCATTTCCGCAGGGTTGGATTATCCGGGCATTGGCCCGGAACACGCGTATCTCCATGATATTGGAAGAGCCCAGTATGTTCCTGTCACAGACGAAGAAGCCGTGGAGGCATTTGAGTATATTGCCAGGACGGAAGGAATCATCTGTGCCATAGAAAGTGCTCATGCGGTGGCTCATGTGATGAAAATCGCAAAGAATTATTCCGGGAAGCAGAGCATTATTGTCTGTCTGTCGGGGCGTGGAGACAAGGATGTGGCGTCAATAGCGAGATACAGGGGGGTGGACATTCATGAATAACACAAGCTTAACTCACAAAATGCTTATTACTTTTTTGACAGCCGGAGACCCGTCAGCGGAATGTACGGCAGAATATATCCTTGAGATGGAAAGGGCAGGGGCAGACCTGGTAGAGATAGGGATTCCGTTTTCAGATCCCACAGGGGAGGAAGCAGTCATTCAGGAAGCCAATGGAAGAGCGCTAAAAGAGGGAATGACCACCCAGGGCATTTTTCAAATTGTAGAAAAAATAAGGAAAAAATCACAGATTCCCCTTGCCCTTATAACATATTTAAATCCCGTTTTTCATTATGGGTATGACCGTTTTTTTCAACAATGTGAGAAAATGGGTGTGGATGCCGTTGTGATTTCGGACCTTCCTTTTGTGGAACAGGAAGAGGTAAGAACACAGGCAGACAAATATCATGTGGCAGTGATTTCCACGGTGGCGGCATCTTCCAGAGATAGAATACAGGAAATTGCTTCCCATGCCAAAGGCTTTATTCCCTTGTCTTTGCCTGTGGGCGCTGTTCACAATACAGTCAGAAATGGGGTAAAGGATATTGTGGACGATATTCGCGAAGTCACGAACCTGCCCTGTGTCATGGGGAAGATAAGTTCTATGGAAGAGGCAAAATCCATGGCTGAAATATGCGACGGCATTGTGGTTGACAGCGCCATTGTAGAGATTATCAAAGAGTATGGAACACAGGCCGGGGAAAAAATATATCAATATGTAAAAGCCATGAAGGATACCATAAGTGAATGTGAAATAGAAAAAATGACATGACCGTCCATGGGAATGGATAACATATTTGAGAGACGGTCAGGGATAGTGTCAAGTGGTTTATGAAAAACAGCAGCTCATATTCCAAGCCCCGGGAGAAAAGCTGCGGAACTGAAAAATAGTTCAGCTAGGAATGTCAAGAGTAATTTTAAAAACAGTCTCGAAACGGAGGCGCAATGTGTCTTTCAGACACATGGAGGGAAATTTCAGCTGAGTTCTTTGCAGATGAAATTTTCTTCCCTAGTCAGGGCACCGAAGTGCAGAGACCGGAACAAGTTCCCGCTTGCGGGAACTGGAATAGTCCAGCTAAGAAATGTCAAGAGTAAATTTAAAAACAGTCTCGAAACGGAGGTGCCCGGAAGGGTTTTCAGACGCAAAA
>CAJUGT010000013.1:0-21862 GCA_910586435.1 uncultured Acetatifactor sp.
AAACCATTGTATTTGTATTTATTGTCATCGTCCATACCTCCTCGTATAATACTTACATTATATCCAATTTATAGGATGAATTCAACCTATTTTAACCCAAAATACTTTTTTACATAACTTGTTATAAATACAATAATTAACCTGGATTCCGTTCTAACTTTGAATGATGACATATAAATGCCAAAAACCCCTGCAAATGGCATTCACACACCATTCACAAGGGTTTCTTCATTCAATATACCAGACAAACTTCGCCTTATGCATTCATCTGCGCAGCAACTTCCGCAGCGAAATCTTCCTGCTTTTTCTCAAGTCCTTCTCCGGTCTCATAGCGTACAAACTGCTTAATGCTCAGTTCCGCATTATTTTCCTTTGCAACCTGTGCGATATATTGAGCAACGGTCTGCTTTCCGTCCTCTGCCTTGACATAAACCTGTTCCAGAAGGCAGACTTCCTTCAGCTCTTTCTTCAAACGGCCTTCCACAGCGCCATTAATTACATTCTCAGGCTTGCCTTCCATTTTGGGATCCTGTGCTATCTGTGCCGCAATAATCTCTCTCTCATGAGATGTATATTCCTCGGAAATATCTGTAATTGCAACATACTTGGGATTCAGAGCAGCAACCTGCATGGCAAGATTTGTCAGCGCTTCCTTTACGGCATCATTTACCACATTGGTTTTTGCCTCCACAATAACGCCAATTCTTCCACCGCCATGTACATAAGATGCCACACAGCCTTCCTCTGCCGCAATTCTCTGAAACCTTCTGATACTCAGCTTCTCTCCAATCACAGCAATCTTATCCACCAAAGCTTCCTTTACAGTCTTAGAAGTATCCTCCACCCACTTCTCTTCCATAAAAGCATCCAAATCAGCAGCTTGTGAATCCACTGCCTGCCCTGCAACCGCTTTTACAAACTGTTGGAAAGTCTCATTCTTAGCCACAAAGTCTGTCTCAGAATTCACTTCTACCACTGCCGCAACCTGATCGCCCTTGCAGACAATGCTGCAAATACCTTCTGCCGCAATTCTGCTTTCCTTCTTCACTGCCTTTGCCTGTCCATTCTTCCGCAGGATTTCAACAGCTTCTTCTATATTTCCGTTTGCCTCACCCAATGCCTTTTTACAATCTGCCAGCCCGGCACCTGTCTTCTCACGCAATTCCTTAACCATACTTCCTGTAATTTCTGCCATTTTTCTATCCTCCTATTTCAGTTTCGCAACTTTTTCCTTAAGCTCCCTTAAACTGGGAGATTTTCCACCTCTAAAAGTGTCTGTACTTTCTCCCTGCCTTGCCCGGTATGTTGCTGTTATTTAATCATGCCATATATTTTTTTCTGATGCTCTCACAGTACAAAATACGGATAGTTCCGTAAGTCTCTCTGAGCTTCCGCGACCCTATCCGCACTTTTCATCACATCACTGTATTACAATCCATGTAGTCACTTTCTGCCTCTTATTCTTCAGCTGCCGCAACTTCTTCGATATCTTGAGCCTCATCCACTGCAACCGCTTCCTCAGAATACACTGCCTCGCCCTGATTCGCCTCTACTACCGCATCCGCCATCTTGGCCACAATCAATTTTACAGCCCTGATTGCGTCATCATTTCCGGGAATAATATAATCCAACTCTTCAGGATCACAGTTTGTATCGCCAATACCGATGAGTGTAATCCCAAGAGCACGAGCTTCCTGTACACAGATTCTTTCCTTTTTAGGGTCTACAACAAAAATAGCGTCCGGAACCCTGGTCATATTCTTAATACCACCCAGGTTCTTCTCAAGTTTATCCCATTCCTTCTTTAACTTGATTACTTCCTTCTTGGGAAGCACATCAAATGTACCGTCTTCAGACATCTTCTCAATAGCATGAAGCCTGGCCACACGGGACTGAATGGTCTTAAAATTGGTGAGCATACCGCCCAGCCATCTCTCATTGACATAATACATACCGCAGCGCTCTGCTTCTGTCTTCACAGCATCCTGCGCCTGCTTTTTGGTTCCTACAAACAGAATGGTTCCGCCCTGAGCAGCAATTTCGGATACCGCCCTATACGCTTCATCCACCTTACCAACAGACTTCTGCAAGTCGATGATGTGAATACCATTCCTCTCAGTGAAGATATAAGGAGCCATTTTAGGGTTCCATCTTCTTGTTAAATGTCCAAAATGGACACCTGCCTCAAGCAGCTGTTTCATGGAAATAACGCTCATGTTTTTACCTCCGTTTGGTTATTCTTCCGCATGTCGTATCCTGAAGGCTTCCGTTACATCGTCTGCGCTTTCATCCGAATCTGCGTCAAGATCCGTCTTTCTCTGACGGCTACTATAAAAGCACCACCGCCAAATCAACATGCGTGTTTTTTATCACAACAGTCGCATTATAACATAAATCACTTTATCATGCAAGACTATTTTTAATTTATCTGCAATTATCTGCAATTAGTCTTTTGCCAAAATCATATAATATTTTACTTATTGCATACACAATTCCGAGACGAATTGATACAATAAACAACGTATGTTATCCTAAATAGCCTGCATTATAATGGTCAACTTCTGATGAATTTATACAATTTTATACAAAAACTAATTGAAGTTAATTTATATTGAAATCGGCAACAATCATTCCCGCAATGTCTTCCATGCTGGTACCCACAGGTATCACATAGCTCCCATCCTTAATACTCCGTGACCAGTAATTTTCACACAAATATACTTCAAATGCCGCAGCGTCCTCAATTAACCCCGCCTCTGACAGCTTTACACAGATTTCAGACGCAATCTCTCCCGGTTCTATCACAATGGTAATCATCCCCTCCTTCGCAGAAATTCCGGAGGGTGATATTCCTTCCCCATCCTCATTCTCCGGCGCTTTCGTGGTCACAACGCCGGAAGACATTGTCTCCGACCCGGAAATTTCCCCTGGAGCAGATGTCGGATCAGAATTCGGTAAATCCTCGGACTCTTCTTCCGGTTTATGGGTTGGCATGGCATTGTGTGGTTCCCTGTCAGATTCCGGCATTGCAGTCGCCGCAACATCCGTAAGCTTCAGAGAATCCCCCTCTACCATTCCAAGTTCTAAGGCTCTCGCTTTGATCTCCGCATCACTAAGCGTACTTTCTTCTCCTGATGCTATCCCCATCACCAGTGCGGTAAGCACCATCCCAATGCCCAGCCCCCTCAATTGGTACTTCAATCTCACTCCAATTCCCACCTGCCTTCCATAACGGCAATGCTAATCCATACATCATTTTTTATATAAATCAATTACCAGCGTTACCTCACCAAGTCCAAGCTCCAACTCCTTGGCTATTTCCACTGCTGACTTTCCCTGCCTGAACAACCCCAATATTTTGTCGTTATTATTATAACCCGGCATTTCCTTATCATTCTGCCCCATACCAGCGTCCTGCGTCATGTCGCTTTGCAGGTCTTCCGCTTCATACTGTCCGGGTACCTGACCGTATACTGTTCCATCCCATGCCGCAGTATCTGTTTTGTATGCCGTGATTGCCTTGAAGCTCTCTTCCTCTGAAGCACTCTTTACTGTTTGATTATCTTCCCCTTTTCCCACCGCCAATAGCTCCGGGGCAAGTTTTTGGAAAGATGTCACCGTTTCCTCCGCTTCCTTTATGGCACGATTGACCTCTGAAACAGTATTTTTAATATCAATATTTTTATTGTTAAGCATATCATACAAAAATACTGCCTCTTCATGATTTTTATGAATTTCCGTCAATACAGTATCGGAATATTCGCTCACTGCCATAATTTTCTCATTAGATAGCCGTTCCAGGGAACGTTCCGTCTTCTCCGCCGCATAAGTAACCGCTTCTTCCACCACGTCGTCCACATGACTTTTTATGGAATCCAATTCCTGACTGACAAGCTTCCTTATCTCGTCCTCCGCCAACTTTGTATTTACACTATTTGCTTCTTTCCTGTCAGGGATGATAAAGCTTAAGAGAAAGACAACACCCCCGACAGCCAACAGGACGATTTCTATAATATCCATATATTATTTTAACCTCTGTGCGCCCAAAATAATAAACATACCCCAAACATTTTTGTTCCACTATACTTTTAAGTCAAAACCCCCCTTGTTTTTGACAACCATACGCTCCCGGGGCTGCTGTTTCTTTCGCTTGCTACCGCCATCGCCGCTGTACTGTCCATTTCCCTTTTCTTTGGCATCCGGTCTGTTTTCCCGCCACTCAAGATCATCCTTGCTCTGCACTTCCCGGCTCTGTTGTTCCACTGCTTTTTGAACCTGTTCGCCAAAATTAGCCTGATCCACCATTCCTTTATTATCTTCATTATGTTTTATTGTTGTGTAATCCTGGGATCTGGAAATAGTTGCCAGTTCAATTGCACCCAATGCCATAATAACACCTTCTTTCTGATTGAGTTATGTAACTCCCCATAGCACATGCCAAGCCTATAAAGGCGCCATACGCACTTCTCCGGCCTCTTTGATAAATTTGCAATAGTGAAATTCCGCCTGAATCGTCTTGGTAGCTTCTCCAATGATAATGGTGGTACCAGGGTAAATCTGATCATTGATAACCACCTCAGCCATTTTCTGAATCTCCATCATTGTGCGAAGCTTATCCAACCGCATATTCAGCTGTTCTATTTCCGCCGATTTATCTTCCACCAATGCCATAATACTCTTCATGTATTTCAGCTGGGACTCATTATACTTAAATCCCTTCTTTAATTTATCCTTGAAATTCTCCAAAATAACTTCTGCGTCTTTCACCGTCTTAGTCGTATCAGCAAGAGCCTTTTGCATATGTGTATACTGGGATTTCAAGAGAGGATTCACTCCAACTTCCAGAATGGTAGCCGCTCCCATACTGCCGCCAATGGTCTTTGCCATAACCTTTTTCGCAGCCTGCACATAGCCGCCCACAATCAGTCCCTTTCTGCCATCCACTCTCACTTCACTTCCCGCTGAGACTCTACAGTGAAGTATTGCTTCTGTCTCCACATAGCCGCCCGTGACCACACGGACATTTTCCAGGAATTTTACAATAACGTCTCCGCCTGCTCTGAGGTATCCTTTCCCCCCCATACCATTCATTCCCTTGCCGATAATAATATTGCCTCCGGCAATAATTTTAGCTCCTTCCACCAGGCCGTTTACCACCACATTCCCGCCGGCTCTCACTTCAAAGTTTTCGGATACATTTCCGGCCACCTCAACACTGCCTTCATAATTGATATTCCCTGTGGACACATCCACATTCTGCACCGTATAGACAGCCGATACAATTACTTTCTCATCCTGTAATGCCACATGGCCATCTACCAGAGATGTAATGCTCAGTTTATCCTCTGAAAGCTCAATATTCCGGCCAAATTTCAGCACACCCCGCTTTACCTCACGAGGCTTGATATCTCTGCCATAAACGTCATATCCCATTTCCCCTTTTTGTTCCGGAATAATCTTCGCAAGCACATCTCCCTTATGACAATGGTTAATTGTGGAAAGATTGAAATAATCCACCCTGCCATCATCCTTCTGCGCAGGACGCCTGTGCATATCCGTATCAAAATAATACTCAATCCGGGCATCCGTCCCTTCCACAGGTGCCTTCCCTTTGGCCACTATGATATCCGTACAAAATCTGCCCTCTGACTGAAAATGTTCCTGCAACGCTTTCATCTGGATCCCACGGGTAATATTTCTCAACTGCATATCCTGCAAAAAAGCATTCAGGCTCATCCTTTCCCCTGTCTGGGAAGGAGGATAAAAACGCACTGTAACCATCATACCATCCTGACTCTCTTCAAGATGATATGATTCCGGACAGACTGGACAATCATCCGGCCCCAGATGACAGACAACATCTTCTTCCAGATTAAGATCCTTTTCTACCCGCGCCCTGTCGTATCCAATCTTCATGTCCTCCAGATAGTCCGTAACCTCTCCCATCTGTATTTCTTCCCCATACCCGCTGGGATGATAAAACGCAATCCCGAACCCCTCGGAATCATTCACCAATCGAAAATAACCATTCTGCATAGTCTTATCTCCATTTTTTAATCTGGTGTCATGCACTAAAATAAATATACCCCTTGCAGCACTCTAATTGCCTGACAGAATTCCCATATAGTTCCCCATTTTTACCTTCATTTTCTGTAATGCTCTGGTATGCAGCTGGGAAACCCTTGACTCCGAAACCTCCAATATATTACTTATCTCTTTTAAAGTCAATTCATCATAGTAATATAATGTAATGACTTTCTGTTCCTTCTCAGTCAAAAGCTTCAAAGCCTCTCCCAAAACCCTTGCAAGCTCTTCCTTCTCTATTCGTTCCTCTGGCGCCTCGAATCTGGATGTGGTGTGACTGCCATAATCCTGAGACACATCACTGCCCTGTTCCATGTATTCATTCAAGGAAACCAGCCCCGTAACCTTCATCTGCGATTGCCAATCCAGATATTCTTCATCTGATATCCCCAGTCCCCTTGCTATTTCCTCATCTGTCGCGCAATGGCCTTCGCTTTGTTCGACCGCTCTGATAACTGCCTCTATTTTCTTCTGCTTCTGTCGGATTGTTCTGGGAATCCAATCCATTTTACGAATCTGATCCAGTATGGCTCCTCGAATCCGCAGACTGGCATATGTTTCAAACTTAATATCTTTCAGATAATCGAACTTATCTATGGCATCTATCAACCCAAATATACCATAGCTGACCAAATCCTCATACTCCACATTATAGCCGAGATACATGCTAAGCCTTCCCGCAACCACCTTTACAAGAGGAGCATATTCCAGAATGATCTTCTCTCTGGTTTCCGGAGTTTTTGTCTTTGCATATTCTTCTAAAAGCTTTTTCCGACTTATTTCATCCATGAAACCATTGCTCCTTATCCAGCGTGTTCCTCCCACGCTTACTCCCACTGCGCTACAAACAGCATTTCACTTCATCCTGTCTACAATTGTTCTTCTGGCGGCACACCTTCAAAATTCTCCGGTTCCTTTTCAATAACTTCTCCTTCTTCCTTCAATTTTTCTTCGTTCTGCCGTTCAAAATAATCCAATGTCCACTTTAATACATTCCCCAATACACAGAATACCAGAAAAACCACAAAAAGGGATATCAATTTCTCATGCATGGAATATTTCTGGATAAAAGTAATGATACATGTTATCGCACCCGCTGCCAGCATCAGCAAAAGCGGCAAATTCTTCCTGTTCATACACTAACTCCCGTTCCTGTCAAGATGGCGCCACCCCTGTATGTCAACACCGCCCAGCACAAAATAATACCTTCTCATAGACCTTTTGGTTCAAATAACCTTCTCCGGTTTGCCCACCGCGCGCACGATGTAATCTCCTGTCTCAGGATAAAAAATCACTGTCCTCCCATAATTAGCGCCTGTGTCGTCCGCTAAAAGAGGAATTCTCAGCTCTCTCAGTTTTGCTCTGGCAGCTTCCACATTTCGTTCACCGACCTGCCCCACTGCATTGCCCCCCTGAAAATTAAACATATTGGCGCCTCCGGCAATCTTAGCTACCATGCGGGCTCTTTTGGCCCCCATTCTCTCTAACTGCCTGACCAGTTCTTCAATCCCTGTATCCGCGAATTTCGCGATATTATGCTGCCCACTTGTGATTGCCCTGCTGTCAGGCAGCATAATATGTACAAGGCCGCCAACTTTAGGCGCCGGGTCCCTGATTGCAATACCAACACAGGAACCCAATCCCAGGGTCATCACACCATTGGGGCTCACGCAGGTTTTCATATCTGCTATTCCTACTTTGATTATCTCACTCATGAGCCACTTTCATACCCCTTTATCCGTTATACATTGCTAGAATACCTTAATTCCAAATGCCAGACTTTTCCAAAGCTTACACCACTTCCTGCCTTACGTCACAATGGGCAGCCCCAGTGCTGTCAGCATCTTTTCATACGACTCCATATCCGGAATCAGAATAAAATATCCGTCCAACTCAATTTCATCATAGAATTGTGACTGTATCAACAGAATTTTGTCGCCGAAAATGCCAAACTGTATGGCCGGCACACTCAAAATAGCTCCTGCCATATCCACCGTCAATGCTGGAGGTGTGGGTATCACCTTCAGGTTCGTCAGCGTTGACAGAGAGTTCAGGTATGCCCCGGTAATAATATTTCCAACTTCCTGCATGGCAGACAATCCCATCTCCGCAAATTCACTTCCCTCCGGAAGCATCCCCATGGTGATTTTCTGAATCAGATGTCTGGCGCTTTCTTCCTCCACCATAAACATCATACTTCCCGTAATCTCGCCTTCCACACCCAAAAATACACCCACCATTACCTGCTCTTCGCCGCCCATCATCTCGCCGACTTCAGAAAATTCCAGGAGTTTGACCTGGGGCACTTTCATGTCTACCTTGCACTGAAGCATCTGGGCCAACGCAGTCATGGCATTTCCCGCACCAATATTACCAATCTCTTTGAGAACGTCATAATAGTTTTCCGTAACCTGCTCTAAACTCAAATCACTCATATACTGCCTCTCTCCTTGGAACGTTTTACTGTTTCATGAATCTTCCTGCTAATTATCCTCAAGGCTGATTACATTCAAATCAACCAGAGAAATCAATTCTTCATTATGCTTGCCAACGGCATTGATCAGACTCACCATTTCTTCGTTGGCATTATAATTAATTTTCTCTATATCGCTGACAGCCAAAGTGACAACCTCTTTCACTTCATCCACCAGAAATCCCACATTGCCTTCCTGTTCCAGTTTTACGACAATAATCCTTGTATTCTTTGTAAATTCATCATCCGCAAGCCCCATTTTCAACCTCATGCTGATTACAGGAATCACTTCTCCGCGAAGATTAATCACTCCTTTTAAATATATCGGCATCTTGGGCACCCTTGTAATATGCTGCATTCTCACAATATTATCAATATTTCTGATATCAATGCCGTACTGCTCATCTCCCAGGCGGATCACTATAAACTGAATCGTCTCTATGGCTCTTTTGCTGCTCTCTTCTTCCAGAACAAGCCCCTGTGCGTTAGCTATACTCATGTCCATGAATATCCCCTCCTTCCTATATCAAGGCGTTTGCGTCCAGAATCAGAGCAATTTCCCCATCTCCCAGAATCGTCGCGCCACTGATAAATTTACATTGTTTTATGTATTTTCCAAGGGATTTAATGACAATCTCCTGCTGTCCGATCAGTTCATCTATTACCAGGCCCGCCATCTGATCACCCTTTTTGACAATGACTACTATCAGGCTCTCATCCTCGGCCTTTTTGCTCTCCACATCCAGAACTTCGCTCAGATAAATCAACGGAATCACGGTACCCCGCAGATTAATTACTTCTTTATTCTGCACCAGTTTTACATCCGTGGGCGGAATATCCTCCAATGTTTGAATAGACCCCAATGGAATCGCGTATTTTTCATTGCCCACCACAACCATCAATGCCTGAACAATTGCCAATGTAAGCGGAAGCCGGATAATCCATGTGCTGCCTTCTCCCAGCGTGGATTTTACTTCAACCTCTCCGCTGAGAGATTCTATCTTGGACTTCACTACGTCCAAACCCACACCTCTTCCGGACACATCCGTAACCTGCTTTGCTGTAGAAAAGCTTGGCAGGAACAACAATCCAATAACCTCTTTATCGGTCATGTTAGCTGCCTGTTCCGGCGTAATCGCCCCACGCTCAATGGCCTTGTTCTTGACGCCTTCCACATCAATTCCATTTCCGTCATCACGCACTTCAATTACTACATTATTTCCTTCCTGATAGGCATCCAGAAAGATTGACCCAACCGCAGGCTTTCCTCTCTGCGCACGCACTTCCGCCGACTCCAAACCATGATCCGCGGAATTTCTCAGAAGATGCATCAGTGGATCGCCAATTTCATCCACCACAGTGCGATCCAGTTCCGTATCTTCCCCTGTCATATACAATTCCATCTTCTTATCCAGCTTCTTTGACAGGTCACGAATCATTCGCGGAAACTTGTTTACAACACTCTCTATGGGCACCATTCGCACCTTCATAACAGATTCATGGAGGTTTGTCGTCACACTTTCCAGGTACTCTATCTGCTCATCAAAGCTGTTATGTGCCCCAACCTGTTCCTGACTGGATGCGGAAACAAGTGAATTTTTCGCTATAATCAGCTCACTTACCAAATTCATCAGTGAATCCAATTTTTCGATATCCACACGGACTGTCCGGTTCACTACCGGCTTGCCGGACGTCTGCTTCTTTACATCCGTTTTCACAGGAGCCGCCTGTTTCACCACAGAATCAGCTGCTGTAACCTGTTCCTGTACCACAGGTACGTTCTCCTGCGCTTCCGGCTCTGCCTCCTGCTTTGCCTCCTGTTCCGCTTCATTTCCCGCTTTATAATGTTTGTTCTTCTCCAGATCCAGAAGACCGCCCTTTGCCTTTTCTATCTCGGATACGCTTTCGGCAGCCTTAATTATCTCATCAATCGCCACATCCGACAAAAGAATCAAAGTAAACTCCCTGTCAAATTTTTCATCTTCCACATCCTGAGCGCTGGGGTCCGAAACAATAATTTCTCCTCTCTCTTCCACAGCCTTGAACACAAGAAATGCTCTGGCAGCTTTTAAAATACAGCTCTCCTGAATGGTTACAGTCAGACCATATACTCTCTTCCCCATATTCAGAGCTTCTTTTATTACATTGATCTGGGAGTCATCCAGGCTGATGGTGTCCCATCTGTCCCCTTCCTCCAATGCCGCCGAAGTTTTCACAACGGGGGTTTTCGCCTGTGGAACCCCTCCGCTCTTCTCACTTAAAATATTGTTCAGCTGCTTTATCAGAACCTCATTATCGTTGGTCCCTTCGTCCGCCGTTGACTGAATATTGTCCGTATACTCTTCCAATGCGTCCAGACATTTAAACAACACATCTATCATATCCGGCCGTACTTTTATATTGCCGTTGCGAACCTCCGTAAAGACATTCTCCATATCATGGGTCAGAGTCTGCATTCTCTTATATCCCATGGTACCCGCCATCCCCTTCAGAGAATGCGCCGCGCGGAAAATCTCCTTTATGGTATCTTCCCCTTCCGGGTCTGACTCCAATTCAAGAATCTGCGTATTCAGATTCTGTAAATGTTCTCTGGTCTCGTCGAGGAAAATCTCAAGATACTGGCTTACGTCCATACTTATAATACCTTCCCTTTCTGTGTTTTTCAATGCAAGCAAATCTATACTCCGCAAAACCCGAACACACCGGGTTTACTCCCCTTTTGCAGAAAAAAGCCTTCACTTACACGATACCTACATTCAGTATAATCTCCTGGGCAATCTGTTCCAACGGCACTACCTGGTTGGACAAACCGGCGGCATAGATACTCTTTGGCATACCATAAACCGTACAGGTGGCCTGGTCCTGAGAGATCACATGTATCTTCTTACTCTTGGAAAGAGTTTTAATACCCTCGGTTCCGTCCGCACCCATCCCTGTCAATACCACGCAAAATACCCTGTCATAACGACTGTTGCAGAGAGATTCGTACATATAGTTGGCACAGGGCTTCACACCTTCCCTGCTTGGTTCATCCGAATAATGAATGGTATGCCTGCCCGCAGCTGAAGTCACAACATTCATATGCATCCCGCCCATGGCAATGTATACCGTTCCCGCCTGCAATTCATCCCCCTCTTTTGCCTCTTTGACATTCATGGGACTGATTCCGTTAAACCGCTCCGCCAATGATGCCGTAAACCCTTTTGGCATATGCTGCACAATCAGCACCGGAGCGTTCAATTCCGCAGGAAGCTTGGGAATAATTGATTGCAGGGCACGGGGGCCCCCTGTGGAACTGGCAATTGCCACCACCTTTGAACCCGGGATTGATTTCGCGGAAGATTTCCTGGCAATGTCCATTACCCTGGCAAGTGTCTGTCTATTCTCCAGAGCCTTCTCCTCAGTCTCGGCAACAGGAAGACGGCTGCTTGCCACCGCCCCCAGGATATCCAACATGTTTGTCCTGAAAATTCCCTCCCGGCATTCCACTGCGCTGGTAGGCTTATGTATGAAATCAAGAGCTCCCAATTCCAGCGCGTCCAATGTAACCTTGGCGCCTTCATGGGAATCCGTGCTGGCTATCATAACCCTTGCGGGAATCTTACGCTTTTTTAACTCCCGCAGAAGCTCAATGCCATTCATTTTGGGCATATTAATATCCAATACCACCGCATCGTATTGATTCTTGCCAAGCAGCTCCAATGCTTCCAGACCGTCTGCCGCTTTTGCGACAACCTCAAATCTCTCATCACTGTTTATTATATCACAAAGGACTCTTCTCATGAGTGCAGAGTCATCTACTACTAAAATTTTTTTACTCATGTCTCCTCCTGATTCTTCTGATCACATTGAATGTCCTGGTTACTTTGGTTATCAAACTTGTCACAATACACTTCTCTACGTCTGTGCTTTCTCTCCTCATCAAAAATATATTTGATGATCTCTTCCCTTGTATTGGCATCTATATCATAGTATTGTACACGATGTTCAAAAGTACCGGCCCGATTCTCAAGTTCCCTGCTGTCCAACACCTTACCAATCACTTCATACTTCTTACGTTCTGCTTCTTTATACAAATGATAACTGCAATAAATCAAACTCCCCGACTCATAACGCTGCGATGACATAAAACGCAGACCGCCCCCGCTGATATCAACAATCACACTTGTTTTCAGCGGAAGACCCGGCGTCAGCTCATAGGGCACTCTCTTTTCAATCGCCTGTACTTCCTCCTCTTCCAAAGTACGGGCACACATCTCAAGAGCACAGCTGAACCGATAATATTCCCGCCTTTGATACTTACGCAAATTACTTGTCAACTCCACCACCAGAAGGTACACGTTATTGCTCTTATAACGGTCAATGATTCTTGCGCTGCACTGGTACAGGCTCCCTTTTCCATAAAGTACCATATCAAATTCACTGTCCACCGGAAGCAAAATCAATTTCGTCTTCTCCATGGGCATGGAAATCTCCATTGTATCTTCCGAAAGAATGTTATGTACCATACTATTATATACTTTGGCTTTTTCCTCGGAACGAGTCCCTTTCAGTTGTCCAAGTGAACGCAACTCTACTTTATTCCCCTCGGTAATAAATTTTGAAAGCATAGCATTCAACCATCCTCTTTCCTCTATCTTCTTCCTGACACAATATGCGAGAAAAACGCAGCCATACCTCTCTTGGGCTGACGTTCTGTTTCCGTCCTGTTCAGCAGCCGGCCCGCAATGCGCTCATAAGCCGCTGCTGCTCTGGAACCTGGATACTGCAAAGAAACCGGTACCTGCTGCATCACCGATCTGGATAACTGAGAATCCTCCGGAACATATCCCAGATATGACATGGGAATTTTCAGGTAACGCTCCACAACCGCATTTAATTTACTGAAGAGTATCTGCCCTTCCGCAGCCTTTTCCACTCTATTGGCAATCAATTTCACTTTTGTCGCGTTCTCATCAAACCTCGGATGCCGATACAACGCCTTTAACAGGGAATAGGAATCCGTAATGGATGTGGGTTCCGGTGTTGTTACCATAAGTATCTCACCACTTGCCACCAAAAATTCCAGCACCGCATCCGCAATTCCGGCTCCGGTATCCACAATCACAACATCTGCCATAGAATCAAGCTGGGCAAGATTTTGAATGATACAATTCAGATAGTCACGGCTTAAATTAGACATTCCCGCAATGCCGCTTCCTCCGGAGATAAACCCGACTTTCATGGGCCCCCATGTGATAATATCAGTAATACTTTTTCCCTGATAAATCAAATCATACAAATTATGCTTGGGCACTGCGCCGAACATGATCTCAATATTCGCCAGACCGAAATCCGCATCCAGAATAATGACCCTTTTGCCCATTTTTGTAAACTGAATGGCCAGATTAATAGAGGTGTTGGACTTGCCTACGCCTCCCTTGCCGCTCGTGACCGTAATCACACGGGCCAATGGCTTTGACTGCTGTTGACCTGCCTTCAGGATTCGTAACTGTTCTGCCTGATCCACGCTCTACCTCCTCAACTCATAGTTAGGCTACAGTGCCCTCGTACTCAAAATCTGTTTTACCACCTTCTGAGGGTTAAACTGCTCAATATCATTTGGCACATTCTGCCCATAGGTCACAAAAGCTATGGGGGTATCCGTAAATAATTTCAGGTTCAGCAGATTTCCCCAAGTTGCGGTTTCATCCAATTTTGTGAAAATCAGCTGGTAATCCGCAATCTCCTTATAACTGGATACAATTCTGCACAAATCCCTGTACTTGGTGGTGGCGGAAAGCACCAGAAAAGTCTGGCATTCCCCCGCTTCCCTCACGGTTTCATACATCCTCTTCATATTCTCAAGCTGTTCCTCATTCTGATGGGAATGTCCTGCCGTATCCATAAAAATATAGTCAAAATCCCTGAATTCCCGAATTGCCTCCTGTGCTTCCTCCGGGGTATATATCACCCGAAAGGGCACTTCCAGAATATTGGCATATGTCCTAAGCTGCTCCACTGCCGCAATTCGATAGGTATCCGCTGTCAGGAGGGCTACCTGCTTCTTCTCCCCAACCGTATAGCCACTGGCAATCTTGGCAATGGTAGTGGTTTTTCCCACTCCTGTGGGTCCCATAAACAACACGATTCTGGGTCCATTCTCCACAGGTGTAATCCCCTCGGCCCTGCCGAACTTTAAGATCATTTTCTGATACACATCCGAAAGGATATAATCTATGGGCAGCTCCGGTTTATTTGCCCGGTCAAAATCATCAACGATCTGATTGGCGTATTTTTCATCCACCTCACTCTCCAACATAGTATTGTATAAGAGTTTAATAAAGCGCTCCTGCTCTGAAGCTTCCTCCTGCTCCTCCGGCAATTCTTCCGGGAGTTTTCCTTCTTCCTGCGATTCTGAACTTAATGCCTCCCTTACTTCCGCCTCGCTCTGCTGGAAACGGTTCAGCAATAACTGTTGAAGACTGTCCAGCTTCCTCTCAATATTCTGAGAACTTTCATTCATTGCGTTTACCGCCGTCTGGCTTACAAAGACATCTTCTCTGCGTCCGGGCTGTGCGGAAGATCGGGCTGTTACATTCTGCGCCGGCCGCTGGGGTTCTTTTTCTTCTTCCAATGCCGCTGTGACCTCCATCTGTTTTGCGCCAAAGAGCCCCGCAATGCCCTTGCGTTTCACAGATTTTACGTTCATGATGACAACACCGCTGCCCAGCTCTTTTTTGGCGGCGTCCACCGCATCCTCTTCCGTTTTTCCTGTAAACTTCTTAATAATCATTTATGCTGTCACCATCCCAACTGATTGTAACTCAACATTCGCTTCCACTTCATTATAAGATACAACCACAAGATCTTTATAATAGTCTTCCGTCAACCGCTTAAAATACATACGCACTATGGGGGAAGTAATAATAATGGGACTCTTCCCGAGATTTTCCAGCTTCTGAACTTCTTTGCCCACAGAGTCAATAATTGCCCTGGATCTGCCGGGATCCAGATTAAGGAAAGCGCCGTTTTCAGTCTGTTTCACACTGCCCATAATCTCCTGTTCCACTTTAGGATCCAAAGTAACCACATTCGTAGTTTCATGGGAAGGAAAATATTTCGTAGAAATCGCGCGCTTGAGACTCTGCCTCACATACTCGGTCAGGATATCCGTATCCCTGGTAGACGGCGCATAATCCGCCAATGTCTCCATAACCGTCAGAAGATCCCTGATAGAGATGCCTTCTCTGAGAAGGTTCTGCAATACTTTCTGAATCTCCCCAAGTCCAAGCAGTTTAGGCACCAGTTCCTCCACCAGCGAAGGATTGGTTTCCTTCATATTGTTGACCAGACTCTGCACATCCTGCCTTGTGAGCAATTCGGCAATATATGTCCTGATAACCTCTGTCAGATGCGTCGCTATAATGGAAGGGGGATCTACCACTGTATATCCAAAGCTCTCCGCCCTTTCCCTTTGTCCCTCTGTAATCCAGATGGCCGGCAAGTGGAAAGAAGGTTCAAAAGTAGGAATACCCGTAATCTCTTCTTCCACATAGCCGGGATTCATGGCCATATAATGGTCAAAAAGGATTTCTCCTTCACTGACCTGTATTCCCTTGATTTTAATAATGTATTGGTTGGGATTCAACTGAATATTATCCCTCAAACGAATGATAGGCACCACAGTCCCCAACTCCAGCGCAATTTGCCTTCGGATCATAACCACACGATCCAGCAAGTCGCCGCCCTGATTGACATCAGCCAGCGGAATGATACCATATCCGAATTCCAGCTCTATGGGATCTACCTGCAACAAGCTGTTGACATTTTCCGGCGCCCGGATTTCATCTGCCGCCGCCTCTTCACTGTCCAATTCACTCTCAATGGCCGCCGTTTCCAGACTGCTTGCCATCATCCTGCCGCCTATGATGAACACAATACCCATCCCAAGGAACAAGATGGTATTCAACTCTGTTACAATACCCAAAAAAGACAGGGTTCCGCCCACCATATACATAACTTTTGGTATACCAAAAAGCTGTTTGATAATTGCTGGACCAAACTCTACCTCTTTTGTTCCCTTTGTGACAAGAACACCGGTTGACAAGGAGATTAGCAGGGACGGAATCTGGCTCACCAGGCCGTCACCAATGGTCAGAATACCATAATTATTCAGGGCGCCCATAACTTCCATATTACTTCTCAGCATACCCATGGCGACACCACCCACCATGTTAATCACTGTCAATAACAAGCCGGCAACCGCATCTCCTTTTACATACTTCACGGCACCATCCATGGAACCAAAAAAGCTGGATTCCTGCTGTATCTTGTCACGTCTGTACTTGGCTTCCTTATCGTCGATTGCGCCGGTATTCAAGTCGGCATCAATGGCCATCTGTTTACCGGGCATGGCATCCAATGTAAATCTGGCAGTAACTTCAGCCACACGCTCGGAACCTTTATTGATTACCACAAACTGAATCATAATCAGAATGAGGAAAACAATGGTACCCACAATCATATCACCGCCGCCTACAAACTGACCGAATACCTGCACCACATTACCCGATGTACCCGTTGTCAGGATAAGCCTTGTGGAAGACACGTTCATGGCAATCCTGAAAATCGTCGTAAACAAGAGAATCGTAGGATAATAAGACATATCCAGCACTTCTTTTGTAAACATACAGGCAAACAATATTGTAAATGCCACAGCGATATTGAACGCCATAAATACATCCAAAATCGATGCGGGAAGGGGCACAATCAACATGATAAAGGCCACCAACACATAAATGGCCACTATGGCATCTGTTTTTGCCAATCTTGCGTTCATATGCCGCGCTCCTCCTTCTGAATACCCATCATATACTACACACCCTTTTTATATTTATAAAATAATGAGTCAACTTACACTTTCCCCTGCAAATGATATACAAAGGCAAGGACCTCCGCCACTGCCTGATAAAGTTCCGGCGGCACAGCCTGCCCTATCTCCACATTTGCGTAAAGCATTCTGGCCAGGGGTTTGTTCTCCACAATCTCTATCTTATTCTCTCTGGCAACTTCCTTAATACGAGCCGCCAGATAATCCTCACCCTTTGCAATGACAATCGGCGCATCCGCCACTTGCGGTTCATACTTGATTGCTACCGCCAGATGGGTAGGGTTGGTGATGACCACATCCGCCTGTGGCAGCGCCTGCATCATACGCCTTCTGGAAACTTCCATCATCTTTGAGCGAATCTTGCTTTTGACCGCCGGATCCCCTTCCTGCTGCTTAAACTCTTCCTTGACTTCCTGTTTGCTCATCTTCATATCATTTTTAAACTTAAATTTCTGATACGCGAAATCAGCAAAGGCAATCAGCATATAGAAAAGCGAAATACGAATTCCCAGATCCGTAACCAGCTGAGCGATAATTTTCAATGCCTCCATAAGCGGGAAATCATACAGGTTAAAAAGTATCGGCCACTTATCTTCCAGATAAGTATAACAGATATATACAATCAAAGTAATCTTAAGTACAGATTTCACCAATTCAATCAGAGAATTGGGAGACAAAAGTTTCTTAAAACCACTGATAGGGTTTAATTTGCTGAATTTGGGCTTCAGCGGTTTTGTGGTAGGTTTCCACTTTACCTGTATAATATTACAGACAAACGCAATAATCAGAGCCACCAAAAGAACCGGCGCTATCACAATAAATATTTCAATAATAAAATAGCGATAGACTATGGAAATATCCCTCTGGGACATGGTGCCCTCCCAAAAGGTGGTCACTTCCGGGATTTTATTGTACACACTGCCAAAAACCTGCATAAGCTGTACGCCCATATTTCCCACCCACAGCTTCAGTACCAGAAAGAGCGCAAGCAATCCCATGCCGTTTGATATTTCTTTACTCTTGGCTACCTGTCCTTCCTTACGGGCATCTGTGAGCTTTTTCTGAGTAGCGGGCTCCGTTTTCTCGCCGCCCATACCCTGCTTTGCAAAAAATTGCAGATTATATTGAATCATTGCATTGTACCCACAATAGAAATAATCATCCTCTTCATTTCCTGAAAAATAAGGTCCGCCGCCCCCGGCATCATCCCAACCGTAAAGAACAGAACTGACAGCCCAACCAAGACCTTCAACTGAATACCGACAGCAAACATATTAACCTGCGGTGAAACCTTCGCCAATATCCCCAAAATAGCGTTTAAAAGTAATATCACACAAAAAATAGGCAGAATAATCCGAAAACCGATAATCACATAATCTGTCAGAAATTCCACCACTGCAACAATCAAAGACTCTCCCCGGATAATTGCGCCATTGACAGGAATCAAATAAAATGTGTCCGCCAAGGCTCCGAACAGATATCTGTACATTCCTGTGGCCATCATCAGCAACATCACCACATACTGATATAAAACACCTGTGATACTGCTGGTCTGACGTGTACTGGGGTCCAACAGTGACACCATGGACAGCCCCACTTCCATATCCGCAATAGAACCTGCGAAATTCACTATGGACATACACATATTAGCCGCAAATCCCACCAGCAAGCCGGTCACAGCCTCCTTCATCACTATCAGCGAATATTCAAAACTGGTTGAATATTCGACTCTCTGTGTGGGAGTCAAGACCTGATAGAGAAGAATGGAGGTAAAAAAACTGAGTGCGATTCTAACTGTCTTGGGAGTATCTTTCATACTGAAAAACGGGGCTATAAATACAAAGCAGGAAACCCTGGTTAAAATCAGCAGAAAAAATTCCAAATCATACATGGAAAAGGCATAATTTATCATTTGGATGTACTCCGCTATCTATGCACATACTGGCTGAAACTTCCCCACAGTACAGTCATATATTCAACAATAGAATTCATCATCCAGTTACCAAACAACACCAATGCCACAAAGATACACACAATTTTGGGAACAAAGGTCAACGTTTGTTCCTGTATGGAAGTAACCGTCTGAAAAATACTGACTGCCAGGCCAACGCACAGGGATACCAACAATATGGGGGCGGATACTTTGATAATCAAAAACAACGCCTGCCTGGTAATATCTGTTACCGCTTCAACCGTCATCTTCTCTTCCCTCCTATTTAAAGTTCCCTCTTGCGGGAACTTGTTCCGGTCTCTGCACTTCGATGCCCCAACTTGCACCCCTGTTCCGAGACTGTTTTAAATTTCCTCTTGACATTTCTTAGCTGGACTTTGACTCTTCTCTCGCTAAGTGAAAAATGTATCTACCAAATTGCCTATCACAAGACTCCAGCCATCCGCCAAGACAAACAATAGTATCTTAAACGGCATCGAAATTGTTGTGGGAGGAAGCATCATCATACCCATACCCATCAACGTGGACGCAACCACCATGTCAATCACAATGAATGGAATATAAATCATAAAACCTATCCAAAATGCCATTCGCAGTTCGCTGAGCATAAAACTGGGCAGCAACACGGAAATAGGTATATCGTCAAGATTCTGACCATCCCAGGTCTGACCGGCAATATCCATAAAAAGCTGTACGTCCTTTACCTGAGTCTGAGGATACATAAATGACCGGAAAGAGACAATTCCTCTCTCCAAAGCTTCCTCCTGGTCAATCTCACCTGCCTGAAAAGGCTTTATTGCCTGTTCGTTGACCTGCGTTATCGTCGGCTCCATGATAAAAAAAGTCAAGATAAGCGCCAATCCTACAAGAATCTGATTCGGAGGAGCGGTCTGCGTATTGAGCGCCGCACGCGTAAAATGAAGTACAATAATAATACGCGTAAAAGAAGTCATCATAATGATGAGAATGGGCGCAATGGAAAGCAAAGTCAAGGTCAGGAAAATCTGCAAAGAGCCCGTCAGCTCTCCGTTGCCGTCTCCATCCAATGAGACGATAATCGAATTCCCCAGATCTACTGCCTCTCCGGCGGCAGAAGCCTTTATTGAAGTTTGAATACACAATATGCCCACCGTGACCAGTAGGCATATTGCGGCTGCTATTCGCTTGAACTTGAGCTTATTTTTCATCATGTGATTGATTTTCCTTTGGTTCTTCCTGAATCGCTTCTTCTTTCTTAATGAGAGAAGCCTTCTCAAGAAACTCTTTAAAGCTAAAATTCTGCACAGGTTTTTCCTCCTTCAGCTGTTCCTCCGGAATCTCGCCCAGCATGGTAACCGTGTCCTTACAGACAGCGATCACCATATATTTCCCGCCTACCCTTATAATCTGGATAAATTTATTATTCGCAATCCGAGTGGTTTCTATTACCTGAACATTTTCATTGACACTCTGCTGCTTCTGATAATTCGCAATCCATTTTGTTGTCAGGGCCGTAACCCCCAATACAATCACAAACATCAGCAAAACGGTGATAAATTGGGCATAACCGCCTGTACCCGTGGTCAACAATATCATTAACCGACAACCTTCTTCACGGCTTCGAGCACACGCTCCGCCTGGAAGGGTTTTACTATAAAATCTTTCGCTCCCGCCTGGATGGATTCGATTACCATTGCCTGTTGCCCCATTGCGGAACACATAATAATCTTAGCAGCGGCATCCACCTTTTTAATTTCTTTCAAGGCCTGAATTCCATCCATTTCAGGCATGGTGATGTCCATCAGTACAAGGTCCGGTGTAACTTCTTTGTACTTTTCCACTGCCTTCAGACCGTTTTCAGCCTCGCCTGCGACATTATAACCATTTTTGGTCAGGATATCTTTGATCATCATCCTCATGAACGCCGCATCATCGCATACCAAAATATTCTTTGCCATTGTAACTTCCTCCTACTTGATAATGTCTGTTACTCTTACACTAAAGCTCTCTTCGATTACTACTACTTCTCCCTTGGCAACAAACTTGCCGTTTACCAGGACATCTATTGGTTCACCGGCAATTCTGTCAAGCTCAATAATCGTGCCGGGTGCAAAGTTAAGAATTTCGGAAATCGACTTGGAAGTACGGCCCAATTCCACGGTAACTTCCAGCGGGACATCCTTGATAATTCCGATATTTTCCTGACCGGCGATGCCTCCTCCGCCTCCCGTGAAACTCTGAAACTGAGCAGGCTGGGCATTCACGTTTTGCATCATCGCTCCGGAACTTGCATTTCCTTGCATCATCTGGGGATTCATCATCCCCATCATCTGAGGATTCATTCCCATCTGAGGGTTCATCATTCCCATCATCTGAGAATCCATTCCCATCTGGGGATTCATCATTCCCATCATCTGAGGATTCATTCCCATCTGGGGATTCATCATTCCCATCATCTGAGGATTCATTCCCATCTGAGGGTTCATCATTCCCATCATCTGAG
>CAJUGT010000013.1:21962-47316 GCA_910586435.1 uncultured Acetatifactor sp.
AATCCATAGCGCCTGGCATCTGCATTCCCATCTGAGGATTCATCCCTGCGTCCACAGCGCCTGATGATGCCTGGCTTTGAAGCGCCGGATTCGCATTCTGAGCATTCGATTCCACAGCAGCCGTTTCAGTCTGTGCGGTAGGTTCTACTGTCCCCGATTGTGAATTAATAAATGTATTCACCACCTTACGGGCAAATTCTACCGGATACAACTGCATAATAGAACTATCTACCAAATCATCAATTTGCATCCGGAAGGAAATCTTAACAAACAGCCCTCCCAGAAAAGGTGAAATTTCACCACCTCCATCTATCTTCGTCAAATCAAGAAGTGTAGCGTCAGGCGGACTGATATCAATCTTAGTCATAAGCATGGTTGACAGAGAAGTTGCGGAAGCCCCCATCATCTGATTCATCGCCTCAGATATCGCACTCAAGTGCAGCTCTCCCAACTCCCCATCTGTATTAGTACCATCACCGCCCATCATCAAATCGGTGATTACCTTTACGTCATGCTCCTTTAATATTAAAATATTGGTACCGTCCAATCCCACCGTATATTTTATCTGAATAAAAACACAGGGTCTTTCATATTGGGTCAGCAAATTGTCCCATGTAGCAAGTTCAACCACCGGCGTGGTAATATTTACCCTTCTGTTTACAAGGGAATACAATGTGGTCGCAGAAGAACCCATACTGATATTGGCTACTTCTCCAATGGCATCTTTCTCTACATCCGTAAGGACATCATCATGGTTCACAATCTGAGAACTGTCTATCGTCACATCAGAATCCGACGTTCCGGCGTCCTGTCCGTTGTCATCAGAGACGTCCATACCGTTGAGTAGTGCATTTATCTCATCCTGAGATAACATTCCTGCATCCATTCTTTACTCCTCCTCTCTGATAACCGATGTAATCCTGACAGCATAAGAATCTTTTTCCGTGCCGGGTAATGCGGTAAATTTTTTAATATTGCCTACAAAAACGTTCATATCTTCATCCACTCCGGTATTCAGGCGGATGCAGTCACCCACCTGCAAATTCATAAAATCATTTACTGTGATGGTGCTCCTGCCAAGCACAGCCCTCACAGGCACATTCACCTTGCGAATCATTGATTCCACATATGCCTCATAATTTTCATCATGATTCTCCTGCATGGTAGAATACCAAAACTTCGTATTCAGCTTATCCATCACATCTTCCAGAGTAAAAAACGGCAGACAGATATTCATTAAGCCTTCAACATCCCCTATTTTAATATTCAACGTCACAATCGCAACCATATCACCGGGAGCAATCACCTGCGCAAACTGGGGATTGGTCTCCAATCGACTCAGCACAGGCGATATATCAATAACATTTTTCCAGGGTTCCCTCAAAAGCTGGGTAAATGTCACCAATATTTTCTGTATGATAGTTTGTTCTATTTCCGAAAAGTCTCTGCTTCTGTCCAATGGAACACCATTTCCGCCCAACATGCGATCCAGCATGGCATACCCAAGATTCGTGGACAAATCGATGATAATCGAACCGTTTAGCGGCGCGAAATCAATAATTCCCAGAATCACAGGGCTGGACAGCGCATTAGTAAATTCATTAAAGGTATTGGTTTCCGAGCTGGCCACCGCAACCTGCACATTTTTTCTAAGATATACCGGGAGATTTGTGGAAATCAATCTGCTGTAATGCTCAAATATGAATTCCAGCGTTCTCAAATGTTCCTTGGAGAACTTTGTAGGGCGTTTGAAATCGTAGTTTTTAACCTTTTTTTCATCGCTTTCCGGTACCAGTTCGTCGCCAATCTCGCCTGACGACATTTGCTCCAGCAATTTGTCTATTTCACTCTGGGAAAGGACCTCGCCCACACAAGTTCACCTCCAATCGCACAGCTTTTTGTCTCATTGTCCTATGCCTCTTTCACTTCTCAGCCAAATTTCTTGTTGGTGACAAGAATCTGAAATATAAAATCAGATCCAAACACATGCTGAATTGACGCAAGTACCTCTTGCTTGATTTCATCAAAATTATTATCACATTCCGTCTTGGTATAGCTTGATATCACACGTTCCACTTCATTTAAAACAACAGTTTCTCTATCTGTGATATTCGCGCCGTAAGTCGCATAATCCTCATGTTTGCTGTTCATCTGCAAAGTCAGATTAAACATGATGTACACCGGTTTTGCCGATGACGTCGTGCCGTCCGCGTTTACCACTGTCTCCGGACGAAGCTGAATCATTACATCATTCATCTCATGGGACACTGTATCCACCAAAGGCACATCTATTTCCGTAGTCCCTCCGGGATTATACAATTCCAGATTCAATGCCATTGCGACGCTTGTAATCAGCTCCGCTGTTTTCTTGTTCGTGCCTATGATACTGATCATCATAATTGCGGATATCACAATGTTCACAACCACCAACACCAGCACCAGCACACTCAGTAAGTTTTTCTTCATGCTTTAAAAGCCCCCTTCTTCCGCCTGATCCTATGACGGATTATATATTCTAATTTCAACTCTACGGTTCCTGCTTCTGCCTTCCTCAGTGGAATTGTCGGCAATGGGCACACGTTCTCCCATCCCCGCATGGCGCAGATTTACCGGATCCAGCAAAGTAGTTTCCGCCAAATAATAAAACACAGACATCGCCCTGGCACTGCTTAACTCTTCATTGCTTGGAAACCTGGCGTTATGAATGGGGACATTATCCGTATGCCCCTCTATCTCCACGATACCGGAACCATACCGTTCCAATACCATTCCCACCTTGTCCAGAATCTTCTGCGCGTCTTCTTTCAGCTCTGCGCTTCCCGAATCGAACAAAAGCGCGCCGTTCATGGAAAGCTGAACATACTGCGCCGTAAAGCTGACATCTACTTCATCGCCTACGTCAAACTCCATCAGCATCTCTTCCACTTCTTCGGAACGTTCCTCATTGGCCTGAAGTTTCTGATCCTCTAAAATTTGTTCCATTTTTTCCATGCTGCTGGCAGAATTATCCAACTCGTCGCTGTCGTCATCGCTGTCCGCAACCACACCGGTACTGTTAATATATTGATCCAGCTCATTCAGTTGGCTGACACCATTGCTGACCAGAACGCCATCACCAATTGCCGTAGCGCCTGCGTCGAATATACTGAAGGTATTATTCATAGCCGCCACAAAAGCATGCAGCTTTTCTTCTTCTATGCTGGACATGGCAAATAGCATAACAAAGAAACAGAACAGCAAATTCATCAAATCGCTGAAGGTACTCATCCACGCCGGTGAACCGGCGGGCGGCGCGTCTTCCTTCCGTTTTGCCATTATTCCTCACCCCCCGCATTTTCATCGGTGGACATCTCCCTCTCCTTAGGAGCCAGGAAGGATTTCAGTTTCTCCTCAATAACTCTGGGATTCTCACCGGCCTGAATTGATAAAAGCCCTTCAATCATAACTTCCTTCAACATCATTTCCGCCGAATTATCCGCTTTCAATTTGTTTGATATAGGAATACAGAACAAGTTAGCCAGAATGGAACCATATAATGTAGTAATCAACGCAACGGCCATTGCAGGTCCCAAAGTCGCCACATCATCCATGTGATACAACATATCCACCAGACCTACCAGGGTACCGATCATACCCCAGGCAGGACCCATGGCACCCAGTGTATCCCAAAAACCGATGCAGCTCTTGTGCCTTCCCTCAATGCTCACAAGCTCCGTCTCCATAATTGCTCTCACAAGCTCAGGATCCGTGCCGTCCACAATCAGAAGAATTCCTTTTTTCAAAAAGGGTTCATCCATATCAGCGGCTGCTTCTTCCAAGGAAAGCAATCCTTCCTTACGCGCCACATTGGATAAGTCAATAATTTTACGAATCATCTCGGTGGTATTTAATACTGGTGTCTTAAAAATCAGCGTAAAACTTTTGAGTCCGGCTATGTAATCCTGCAAGCTGACCGATATGAGAGTAGCACTGAAAGCTCCTCCAAAGGTAATGATAGCGGATGGACCGTTCCAGTACTCCTCTATCAGTTTATCAAGACCTGCGCCTGTGATAACACCGACCAAAATCATTATAACGCCCAATATAAGTCCGGCTAACGATGCTATATCCATGTAAATCACCTAACATTCTGCGTTTATTTGAATCAATCAGCAAAAATATCCTTTCTATATAATTTTACAAGATTTTTTATCTCTTGTCTACTTTCTTTTACAATTATTTTTTTTCCTGTCGTCAAAGTGATCACCGTATCCGGTGTCTCTTCCACTATTTCAAACAAATGTGGGTTCACCAAAATCCTCACCCCGTTAATCTTCGTCACTTCTATCATATTCTAATCCCTCATCCTCTTATCACTATCACTCCCCATCCTGTCACGGCAATTTCAAAATCACATCCCCTTCGCAAAACACTGCCCTTCCCCCTGTCTGCCTGTCTGCCTGTGCCACCGGGCACAGAAACTCCAAACTGGCCGCTCCACCTTACAGACCCCTGAAAAGAAAATCACATATGGGGACAGCACCCTGCCCCCATAGTATAACACACCTGAAACTATAATGCGAGTAAAATTATCTCTTTAAATTAGTTAATTCTTCCAAAAGCGTATCGGAGACGGTAATAATTCGGCTATTGGCCTGGAATCCACGCTGTGTGGTAATCATCTCGGTAAATTCAGAAGACAAATCCACATTACTCATTTCCAGCTGCCCGGTAGACATATAATCGCCGTTGGCGGTGATATCCACACCGATACCGTCAAACTCACCTGAGTTCAAAGTTGAAGAGTACAAGTTGTCTGCCTGTTTCTCCAAACCGGACGCATTGGCGAATCTGGCCGTGGCAATCTGCCCCAGAAGCTTCGTCATACCATTGTCATAGCTGGCATAAATCATACCGTTCTGCTGAATGGAGACACCAATCATCTCGCCCAGACGGCGTCCTGCGCCCTGTCCAAGATTGTCATCATCATTGCTTCCGTTGGTTGCGCCGATGGTAGAAGTTCCCTTGTTGTCATACATACCGATCGCAGAGAGATCAAGCGTAATATCGGAGAAATTACCCTCCCCCTTGCCGCCCAGTTTCAATGTGATAGTTTCCTGTCCTCCAGGCCCGTTGATACCGATAAAGTCACCGTTCTTAGCGTCAAAGTATACGGATACCCCTTCAAAATTCACACCGCTCACATCTACCACACCGGTTGTAGCCGCATTGGGATCTGCCTGAGTGATGCCTCCTAAAGAAGCGCCTGCCACCTGTCCTAAGAGCAATTCATCCATATCGCAGGTAGTATCCGGTACAGGCGGAGTTGCGCCCGGATTGCCCGGAGTCTGAACCACCTTCAGATTCAGGAAATCCTCCACCTTACCACCATAGCCATAGGCTCCGGCGACAAATTCCAGGGCTTCAGCAACCGTCATTTCATTTGCGGTACCCTGACCTATTACCTCATCCATCTCTTTCCACTCGTTACCATTTCTCAAATCCGCCAAATTCACCTGAATACCGCTGGCATTATTGGTCAGGACATCTCCGTTCCAGGTAAATCCTGTATTCGGATCCAGATTTATCTTAAGAGTATCTTTTTTGTTGCGAGTGGAGGCTTCACCAAAGACATTTTCCAATCCGGTGACTTCCGCACCTTCCGAGTCAATGATTTTATCAAGCTCCAGGCTGTAGATATTTCTGTCATCAGATTGCTTGAAGACAAACTTTGCCGTATAGCTGTATCCCAGCTGGTCATAGAATTTGAAATTCACTGTTCGTCCGTTGGCGCTGGTCACGTCCGTATCATTTTTGTCAATGACACCGGACATATATCCCAATGAAGTAGCCTCGGGGGGATAAGTCATATTGGCAGCGCTCATAATACGAAGGGCCGAAACCGTATCTTTCTTAATATTCCCCGTCTCGGGATCCACCTGCCATCCCATGACATTATATCCTAAGCTGGTCATTGCCAGATTGCCTGCGCCGTCCACATAAAAAGAACCGTCTCTTGTAAAATAATTCTGGCTTCCGTCGCTGACAACAAAGAAATTCTCGCCGGTAATCATTACGTCAAAGGGATTTCCTGTGGACTGGCTGGAACCCTGGCCCGTAATATTCACATTGATTGCTCCGGATTTTACACCCAGACCAATCTGGCGCGCGTTTGTACCACCTGTACCTGTGGCGGCATTGGCACCGCTGGCCCTCTGGGTGGTCTGACTCATAAGAGCGCTGAAAGTGATAGAACTTGACTTATAAGCAGTCGTATTGACATTGGCAATATTGTTACCTATTACATCCATCTTGGTCTGATGTGTCTTCAATCCTGACACACCAGAGAAAAGTGATCTCATCATAGTGGCAATTCCTCCTATATAAAGTTCCATAATCGCCCTCCAGCGCCATAATACCCTGCGCTGTCCGGGCCGTTTATTTTAGCTCTTAACATTTCATAAGCAGCCGCCAATCGCATACGACCGGCTGCCCCTCTCTGTCATTCAAGAGGCACTAACCTCCCCTAAGGTCCGGTTACATGATAACTGCTCCGTTAATGTTGGTAAATATATTTCCGTCCGTCTGTGTGCTATCCATTGCTGTGACGACCGTATGGTTGGGTATGTTTACAATAAATGCCAGTGAATCCACAATGACCAGTGAATCTCTGATACCCTTCTGGCCCGCCTTTTTTGTCCCCGTCTCAAGCCGTTCCAACTGGCTGTCGCTCAGTTCAATATTGCGGTCTGCCAGCCTTCCCATGGCATGCTTTGAGAATTTAAGGCTGCCCTTGCCTTGCAGCTCCTTCTGCTCCAGCAATTCCTGAAAGGAAAGACCATCCGTAGTCCCCAGGGGTTCCCGAACCTGCGTTTTCTGTGTTTTGCCCAGATACTGATCCGACAACTGCGCAATGGAAATATATCCATTGTTCTGAATGTTCATCCCTGCAAGCTCCTTCTTTCTTCCTTATTCATAATGGCTCTTCTTGTCTTTCGCAATTTACTCTGTACGCTTATGTAGTCCCGAACCCCTGCTCTTGTCCTCGTCTCCGCTTCCAGCACCTTCCTCCGGCTTTACATTGCTGTCGCCGTCTTCGTTTGCGTCGCCATCGCCATCCTCACCTTCACCTTCTGAAGGCTTTTCATTCTTATCTGCCTCTCCTGCGGCATTACGTACTTCTTCGAGCCTGACAACATATTCATTATACCTCTTTACGGTATCCGTTGCAAGGAAACTCTTTTCATACTCTGTCATTCCTTCATAAATCTTCTTCAGATTATCAATGGTTTCAGCATTGGACATATCAATTGCCGTCACCTTGGGAAGTTTGTTCAGCGTCTCAGTAAAGTCCATTGCCTTGTCGTATGCGGCCTTGTACTCTGCATCCACCACAGTATCCAGGTCATCCAGAGAATACAATTCCTCATTGATGGCCAGATAAGCCTTGCCTGCCTCAAATACAACGTAATCTACCTTTCCGTAGATATACTTGGTATCTCCTGAAGAATTCGTGGTTTTCACATACACTTCTTCTCCCACCAGAGAGGATGCTCTCGCCAATTCACTGGTGGCAGCCATATTCTGCATCTGCTCTACCTGTGAGAACTGTGCGTATTGCGCAACAAATTCTGTATTGGATGTGGGTTCCAGGGGGTCCTGATACTGCATCTGCGCTACCAGAAGCTGCAAAAAAGCGTCTTTATCCATACCGTTTTTTCCGGCATTGGCTTTCTTTAACGAATTTTGAGACTCTGATTCCACAACCTGCCCGTCCTTAATCGGCGCCATTAAACTCATATCCATTCTCCTTTCTTATTATAATTTTCTGGTGAATTCCATTATTCTGTCAATAATGATATTCCGTGGTCTTATACGGCATAATCCACCGTATTCCCATTGATTGCCATCATCTCAGCAGTCAATGTGTCTTCCTCTTCCATGTTCTCCATGGCAAGGGAATCATTCAGATCAATTCTCCTGGGCCGATTTCTCTTCTCGGCTTCCTGCTGGTTCCTGTCCCTGCCCTGTTCCAGATTCTGTTCAAATTCATGGGGTCTTACGGTGACTTCAATCGCTTCCACCTTGACACCCTGCTCCTCAAAATTCTCCTGAAGCTGAACTATCTGACTCTCCAAGGCCGCCTTCACCGATTCATTCTGTGTGATAAAATGTGCCGTAAGCACTCCGGCGCTGGAATCAATCTGTACCCGAAGTGTTCCAAGGCTGGCCGGGTGAAGCTGCATTTCAAGACTCGTGGTATCGGCATTTACCTGAAATTTCATATGATCCATAATCTGGCCCATAATATTTCTGGTATTCTCCGACCATCCGCTGTTTTGCAGTATACTCTCCGCCTGTCGTATCTCCGGCTGAAACTGCTGTGTGCGAATATCCTGCCCCACCACTATATTATGCTGCTCTCCTTCTGCTTTTCGGGGAACTCTTCTTTCTTCCTGCCCCGGCTGGTCGGAATGTCCCTCCCTACGGTCATCTGTCTGTACTTCCCTCTCGGGCAAAGCATTGTTTTCCTTTGGCAAAGCCTCCGCCTCTTCCACAGGCATTTCCGGCTCCTTCGCCTCAGCCAATGGCCGAACCTGTTCTTCCTGTTTGGGAAGGATAACAGCGTCCGTTTTTTCTTCCGGTGATGTCTGGCTGACGGAAATCTTACGCAGAAGCTCTTCCATTTCCGGTGGCTCCATATCCAGGGTTTCGGCACTTTCTTCTACTGTGCCCTTCAGTTCTCCCATCACCATCTGGTACTTGCCGCAAAGCTCCTCATCCATAAGCAACGCGAAGGAATCTTCCGCCCCACCCAGATGAAGCAACAGGTTTCCCAGCATATCCGCATCCAACACATCCGTGGGCGCCATTCCCAACTCATCCATTGCCGCCTGTAATTCCTCCGGCGAAATACCAAAAGTATCCGCAATCAGCTGCATCAGATTCATTGCTGCCGTTCCCAGTACTTCCATGGCCTGCTCAAGTTCCTCCGGCATCAGGTCTTCTGTGCCGCTCTCCAAGTTCTCCTGGTTCTCGGCATCTTTGCCCTCCACATCGGATACTTCCTTCGCAGCCTCGGCATCCTTCGTGTCTTCCACAGTGTTTTGTTCACTGCTTTCCACACCGACATCTTTTTCCGTTACATCCCCTGGGGAATTTTCATCGGAATCCCATGCCTTGTCAGACGATTCTGCCGGCTTTGAAGCATTTTGTACGGAGTCCTCCGGAACATAACTGCCTGCGGTATTCCTGTTCATCTGGTCATTCCATACCTTCTGAAACTCTCCCGCTCCGGCCCCGCTGCCTCCGACAGCCTTCCCTGTCTGCCCCATTCCCGCAAACAGGGAACCAACATCTCTTACAGGTGTACTTATCATACCAATCCTCCTTTCCTGCTGTTTTTCAGGGAAAAAAATCCCTTTGTTTATATCGGATAAAAAGGTTAAAATCTTAAGAGTCCGGATCCATCATTTTCGTAATCCTGGCTGCGTTCTCCACATCCATGGCTGCCAGTATCTTTCCTCTGGATTCCGCATCCATATTTTTCAATATCTTGGCCACCAATGTGAAATTATCCGTCATGGAGTCGAATATCTTTGCGGCCTCCTTGGGTTTCATGGCTGTATATCCCTGTACGTAAGATTCTATTTCCTTGGTGGCCTCATTCTGAAGCAGCACCTGTCTATAAATATATGCCGCAGTAGTAGGATCCATGGCAGAAAAATATTTTTCATATTCGTCCGCCCCCATTTCTTCTACCGCCTTCTCGAAAAATTCTGTCTTGACACGCTGAAATTCATCCTGCTTCTTTTCAAATTCCTGAAGACGCCGTACTTCCGCCATCAAAACCTCTATATCCGCGTCTTTCGCATTGGAAGAATTTTGTGCCCGCTCCAATTCCAGCTCCAGCTGCCTGATATAGGCAACCGCTTCTTCCAGACTGGTATAGCCTCCATAACTGTCCGGCTCCACTGTCTCCGTAATATTGGAACTGCCTGGCAATATCTTATTCAGCACCGGTACATCCTTCAGAATAGGCGTCAGGACACCGCTGCCAAATCCTCCGATATCCAGTTTGACTACAACACAAATGACGGCAAGCCACAGGACAACAATCAGAAGCGTGGCCGCCAATGTAACTATCCCATTACCACTGTCCTCACCAAGAGCTTCTTCCTGCTTCGCAATCTCCGCCGCCCGGCGTTTTGCCTCTTTGCGCTGCGCCTTCTGATCTTTTTTCAGCTGTTTTCTTTCTTCTTTTAATTTCGCCTTTTCCTGTTCCGCTCCTGCGGGATCATATGTCATTTCCTTTGCCATAGCACTCTCCTAAACCGGCGCTTCACTTCTGCTCTCTTCACTGATACGCTGCCCATATGTATAACTGGTCAACTGGTCGATTTCCTTGCTTTCCTGCCGTTTTTCTTCCATAAGAAATATCTGAAAGGCTTTCTCTTTTAATGTCTCATGGGTCTTGCGTTCCATCATCACTTCTGTCAGCCGTTCTCTGGCTTCTTCCAGCTTTCTCTCCGCCATTTCCACCCGCATTTTCTGCGAAACGATGAAGTCCTCCATACAGACAATAGCGGATTTATTCTCCTCTATCTCTCTGATATTCAACGTACCTGCCAAAAGCGCTCTGGCCTTTTCCTCATATTTTTTCTTGCGCTGATACAGCTGGCGCAAACGTTCTTCCTCCTCATCCAGAGCCGCCCTGGCAGCGGAAAATTCCTGCTTTGCCAGTGTTTCCATTTTCATCTTGATATTTAATATACTCTGCATGGAATAACGGAATCTCGCCATGCCCTCTCACCTCCTCAGGACACAAACAGCCGCTCCAGCATGGCCACACTATCCTCAAATGTAAACTTCTCTTCCACATTCTGACACAGATAACCATTCACAGCGTCAATTTTGGAGATTGCGTAGTCAATGGAAGGATTACTGCCGCTTTTATACGCGCCAATATTAATCAAGTCTTCCGCTTCATTATAAGTAGCCAAAACATTTTTCAATTTGCCTGCTGCCTGCTTGTGTTCCTTGTCAGCTATCTGACTCATACACCTGGAAATACTCTGCAAAATGTCAATGGCCGGATAGTGGTTCTTATGTCCCAGCTTCCTATCCAACATAATATGCCCATCCAGAATGCTTCGTGCCGTATCTGTAATAGGTTCGTTAAAATCATCCCCATCCACCAGCACGGTGTACAATCCGGTAATGGAACCTTCCGCGGCACATCCTGCCCGCTCTAAAAGTTTCGGCATCTCCGAGTACACACTGGGCGGATACCCTCTGGTCACAGGCGGTTCTCCGCTGGCAAGTCCTATTTCCCTCTGTGCCATGGAAAAACGGGTCAGGGAATCCATCATCAACAACACATCTTTTCCCCTGTCCCTGAAATATTCCGCTATTGCCGTAGCAGTCTTGGCTGCCTTGTTCCTTTCCAAAGCAGGTCTGTCAGAGGTCGCTACCACAACCACGGAACGCTTCATACCTTCCACACCCAGGTCCCGCTCAATAAATTCCCGTACCTCCCTGCCACGCTCTCCAATCAGCGCTATCACATTGATATCTGCCTTGGTATTCCTTGCGAACATCCCCATAAGCGTGGACTTTCCCACGCCGGAACCGGCAAAAATACCAATACGCTGCCCTTTTCCCACGGTAATCAGACCATCCACGGCCTTGACGCCAAGGGGAAGTACCGTGTCAATAATCTTTCTGCTCATAGGGTCCGGCGGCGCCGCTTCCACCAGATAGGGAATTCCGTCAAACCTTGTACCATCCACCGGATGCCCCATGCCGTTCAGGGTTTTGCCCAACAGGGCTTCACTTACCAACACTTGCAAAGGAAGCCCTGTATTCTCCACAATACAGCCCAATCCAATGCCATCCACGGAGTCATAGGGCATCAAAAGAGTCTTCTTGTCTTTGAATCCCACCACCTCTGCCTTGATTGGCGGTCTGTCCCCCTCCCCTTCCGGCGTAATCTCACATATATCTCCCAGTTTCGCGTCAGGGCCGGAAGACTCAATGGTAAGTCCCACCACATTGACTACTTTGCCCTTCCTCTTGAAGAATGTCTGTTCGGAAACTTTATTATATTTTGTAAAATTTACATTAAGAGCCCGCAAAAATCAATCCCTCCCGCAACCGACAAGGGGTTTCCCTTACTCTTTTGACCATGCCAACAGCCGCAGCTTTCGCACAAGCTCGGACATCTGCGTATCCAGCCCACAATCATAAATACCGCTTTCCGTTTCAATCATGCACTGATTCTTCTCAAGTGACATATCCTCCATCACATCCACATTACAATTGGAAGAGACAGCCCCGGAAAGCATCTGCTTCTTCTGCATACTCACATAAGGGTAATCTTCCTTGGATACATGTATCATAAAATCATGGCTGCCTTCCAGTTTACGTATGGCAGCAGAAATCAGGTGAACCAGAATTTCCCGGTACGCGCTCAAGTCCACATGAAAAATATATTCATAAAGACCTGTAATATTATCAATAAACTGGGGTTCCAGCACATCAATCTGTTCCTGATATGCCGCTTCCAGCTGCCTCGCCTTCTCCTGATATTCTCTTTCAATCGCTTCCACTTCCGTCCGGGCCCTGGCGACACCCTCCTCATACCCCTGCTGTCTTGCCTGGGCAAGGATCTCGTTTTTCTCCCTCTCTGTCTCGGCCTTTGCTTCGTCACGGAGACGCAGTGTACTGAGCCGTGCGTCATTCAGTATGTCTTCCGCTTCTTTCCTTGCGTTTTCCAGCAGGGTTTCCGCGTCTTCCCCTGCCTTTATGACATTACCCGCTCCTTCTTCCACCGATACATCCAATACTTCCGCTCCCAGACCGGATACAAATTCCCCCGAAGAGAACTGTCCGATTCGTTTTCTCACCAGAGCATTGTTGTCGATAATTCTTTTCTCTTCCTGAGGCTCTACCACATACGCCTGTTTTACCAGGTTCCTAGACCACAATCTCGTCACCTCCGCCTCTGGAGATTATAATTTCACCTGTATCTTCCAGTTTCCTGATGATATTTACAATCTTCTGCTGTGCTTCCTCCACATCTTTCATACGTACAGGTCCCATAAATTCCATGTCTTCCTGAATCATAACCACCAGACGTTTGGACATATTGTTGAAGATTGCGTTTTTCACATCATCATTGGCAACCTTAAGCGCAACAGCCAAATCATTGTTATCCACTTCACGCAGCACACGCTGAATGGCCTTGTCGTCCAGCAGCAGAATATCCTCGAACACAAACATTTTCTTTCTGATTTCGTCTGCCAGCTCCGGCTCGTCGATTTCCAAAGTCTCCATAATATGACGTTCCGTACCACGATCCACCGTATTCAGGATTTCCACCACAGCGTCCACACCACCGATAATGGTGTAATCCTGATTTACAAGGCTTGCAAGTTTGGATTCCAGCACTTTCTCCACCTCCTTGATGACATCGGGACTGGTGCGGTCCATAACGGCAATACGCCTTGCCACATCCGCCTGCCTCTCAGGCGGCAGCGCCGATATTACCAGCGCCGACTGGGCCGGCGCCAAATAAGACAATATCAAGGCTATGGTCTGAGGATGTTCATCCTGTATAAAGTTGATAATCTGAGTGGCATCTGTTTTGCGCACAAACTCGAAAGGCTTCACCTGCAAGGATGCCGTCAGCTTGCCAATGACATCCATAGCCTTCTCGGCTCCCACGGCTTTTTCCAGCAGTTCCTTCGCATATCCGATACCGCCTTCCGCAATGTACTGCTGCGCCAAACATATTTCGTAGAACTCATTGATGACATCTTCTTTCACCTGAGGCGTAATGCTTCTTGTGTTGGCAATTTCCAACGTCAGTTCCTCAATTTCTTCTTCTTTCAAATGTTTAAAGATTCCGGCGGACCTTTCCGGTCCCAGAGATATCAAAAGTATCGCCGCTTTCTGTATCCCCCGGATGGTTTCATCCTTTGACGCGCTTTTAGCCATGTATGTACCTCTTCCTTAATTCCAATCCTCATTTAACCAGTTACGCAGCAGATTTGCGGCAGCCTCTGGATTCTCATCCACAAATTTCTCTATCAGTTTGCGTGTTTCTGATTTTGCTTCCACATCAATATCTTCCATTGCGCCCTGTGTGGATTGAAGCATATCTTCCACCGGCAATTCTTCTTCCTCCTCCGTCCGCTTTCTGGAACCCATGCTGCGAAGGATTACAAAGCCAAGCAGGAGCAGAATCAACACAATCATTACGACGCTGAGAACATCCGTCCCGCTGATATTTATGCTTTCTTTGTCGTAGAACACAGGAGATTCATACGCAATGATCCTGATATTCTCCCTGTTGATACCCGATGCGGCATAAGCTATTTCATAAACCTCATCATCCACTTCCAGACGAACATCTGCCCGATTGTCTTCTTTGAATTGCTCCCAGGTCATGCCGCCGTCCAAAAGTCCCTGCGCTCTCACGCTTTCCTCATAATATTCACGATAGGAAATCATGGTAATCGCCATGCTGGAACTGCCGTAATCAACCGTTCCCGGCGGGATTGTCACCTTACTGTCCTTTATATTAGGAAGGTAATCCCTCTCTGATTCTGTCTGTGTATTCTCACTGGTATTGTAATCCGGGTTATCATAATCTGTCAGATCGTCTCCGTTGGAATCTGTTCCCGGCGTTCCTCCCACCCCGTTGGTAGAAGAGGATTCAAAAAGGATTTCATGCCCAAGCATTCCCTGGGACATGCCGTCATTGGCGTAATATTCCCTGATCTGATCTTCATAAGCAGCGTAATCTATTTCAAGATGTGTTTTCACATCAATGGAACTATACTGATTGGTGCCGTACAACACACGTCTTGTCTGGTTATCCAAAACGGCCTCCAGTTGTTCCCGCAGCTCCTGCATGGAATTCGCCTGACCGCCAAAGGAATAGTCATCCCCTCCGGCAAAGAGCAAATTCCCTTTATAGTCCATAATAGTGATTTTTGCCGTGCTGGAATTACCCAAAATAGTGGTTGCGGATCTTGCAATGGCTGCGGCTGTCGCAGAACTGCAATCGCTCAACAGATCCAGCTGTATGTACGCCGAAGATTCCTCCTGCTGCTGCTGGGCCCACAATGTCCCCGTCTTCTCTACCAGCGTCACCTTTACCTTGGCGTCTCTGACAAATTCCAACGCTTTAAACATTGCCGCCATACTGTCGCCAATATAACTTTCATACTGCCTTTGCTGCTCCCAGGATGTGGTGGACATGCTGCCGTTAATATAATCGCTTAGCTTTATATTGTCGGGACGATACCCTGCGGAAGCCATGGCGTAATTTGCCTGGGAAAGCTGTTCGGTAAGCACCTCAACGGTACGAAGATCCGACGTTTCCTGGTGAGTGATGCCCGCCTCGTCCAGGATGTCAAGCACCTCCGCCGCGTCTGAGCTGTTATCAAATGTAGTAAGATGGGTAAACTGAGGCCTGGTAAACACATACAACACAATTACAAAAGTAAAAATCACAACCGCGACAATCGCAACGATAATAGTTCGCTGTTTGTTGGTAAATTTCTTCCACCACTCCAGTATTTTTCCTGTTATCTCTTTCAGCTTGTCAGCCATGGTATTTCTCCCCTAGTCATATCTTATTCTGCCGTAACCCGGTTCCAATTCCGAATACGGCCAATGAACAAAGAGCCATCATGACAGCCCTTTTCGCCCCACAGACATTATACCTGCATCTGCATCAGCTCTTTGTAAGCTTCCAGCAGCTTGTCGCGGACAGCCACTGTGTACTGTAATGCCGCTGATGCCTTTTGCAGGGCGACGGACAGCTCCTGGGGATTATCCGTTTCCCCCAGCGCGAATTTTATTTTCTCATCTTCCGCTTCGGAAAAATATGTATTGGTAGTTTTAATATTGTCAATGGCAGCATTCAGAAACGAATCAAATAACGTTCCGTCCACTCTGTTTTCTTCTTCAGAAAATGCTCCCGTCCTTGTAAGCGGCCTCGTACCGCCTACGGACGTAAGTTCAAATACCCCCGGAATTCCTTTTACTGGTGACATATCCATGATATTTTTCATGCCTTTCTACTTTATACTCAATCTAACAATCAGCCGTTCATCAGCTCAAGCCCCTTCAGGGTAATGGCTTTGCTCGTGTTAAACGCAGTGGAATTCGCTTCCCATGCCCGGCTGGCATCTATCATATTGGTCATCTCTGTAATAATATTCACATTCGGTCCTGTCACATAACCATTTTCATCCGCGTCCGGATGCGCAGGATCGTATACCATATTCATAGGCGTCTTGTGATCCTCATACACTCCCGACACTTTGACTCCCTGCCCCGTATACCCATGGCTGTAGGCCGCATTGCCCAGAATACGGCTAAAAGACGTCTGACCGCCTTTCTCTTCGAAAGTAACAATTTTTCTCCGATACGGGGTACCGTCCGCCGTTCGTGTTGTATTGGCATTCGCCACATTCTCCGATATAATATCCATTCTGTATCTCTGCGCCGTCATACCGCTGGCGTTGATGTTAAAAGCCGAAAACATACTCATATTTGTGCCTCCTGTCTCGATTCCGCCCTTCCAAAGATAATCCGCCCTTTCAGGCGTGGGGAATTCACCCCTTTGGGCATAATTCTATTTCAATTTGTCAGCCTGTCGACCGCCTTACTTTGTGACAATCTGTAAGCTCTTAAATTCATGATTGATACTGTCTATAAGCCCCTGATATTTAATCTGGTTCGCAGCCAGCATAACTTCTTCCGTTTCTATATCCACATTATTTTTATCCAGACGATAGGAAAAGCTGGAGGCATCCTTAAATAATTTTGGTGAAAGACTGTATCCTAACGCCCTGGAAACCTTGGAGTCCGTGGAAACATAGTGATTTTTCCCCAGAGCTTTCTCCAAAACGGATTCAAACGCTACCTCCTGTCTCTTATATCCCGGCGTAGTGGCATTCGTGATATTATTGGATATCGCCTGATGGCGAAGCCAGCTTGCGTCTGCCGCTTTGTCCAGCAGATTCACATAATTAAACACACTTGACTGGAACATTCCCTTCTCCTTTCTATCCCCTCTGTTTACTATTTTCATGTACTATGTACGAATTGTCCACAAGACATGACCTCTCACCATACTTTTCTATTATAGTGATATTCTGTGAAAAAAACAATACATATTGATTAATTTATCTAAAAAAATACAGCATATGGTAAATATTTCCTATACCCGAAAACGTAAAAAGGAATTTATTGCCTACTCAATAAATCCCTTTAGAACGGCCTGTTCCATGTCCAACTCCATTTGGACATATCGCTTTTATGTTGTCATCTCTGATTCTGACGCTTCAACTCCGCTATCTCGTCAAACACCAGATCGTTTAGTACTTTAATGTATGTCCCCTTCATTCCCGACGAACGGGATTCTATCACCCCTGCGCTCTCAAATTTCCGCAGGGCATTGACAATGACAGAACGGGTAATCCCCACTCTATCCGCAATCTTACTGGCCACCAGAATCCCTTCCATCCCATTCAGTTCCTCAAAAATATGGGTAATGGCCTCCATTTCGGAAAAAGAAAGCGTACTGATGGCAGATTTCACAACGTCTTTCTTGCGTTTCTCCTCCGCGCTCTCCTCATTGACCGCTCTGAGCATTTCCAGCCCCACAACGGTGGTTCCGTACTCACACAATATAATGTCGTCAATATCATACTGGGTATCACATTTGTATATGAATAAAGTTCCCAGCCGCTCCCCCGCTATCTCTATGGGGGTAATAATCGCCTGAAATTTTCGTATATCCTGGCTCTCAAATCCCAGCGTCGCCAGATTCACATTTTCTTTGGTAGAAAGCACTCCCAAAAGCCTTTCATTCAGCATGGAATCAATGAACCCTCCCACACTCTCGTCAAGCAGCTCGCCAATGGAGTCAACCCCCTCCGACTTCGCCACGCCAAGCACCTTTCCCTTACGGCTGATCACCTGCACATTAGAATTAACAATTTCACGCATTACTTCACAAATGTCATTGAAGACGACTTTGCTGGAATTGTTATTATGCAATAGCTTGCCGATTTTTCTGGTCTTATCAAGAAGCTGTACACTGCTCATACCTATTCCTCCGTCCTTTGTTACTGTTACAAACCGCGGAGCCAACCACAGAATCCGGCTGCCACGCACAACTGTGCCCATATACAATTCAATGTCCAAATGCTACATAATTCAGATTGATTAAATCATAACACATGACAAACCACATTACAATGTTTTAATAATTAATTTTATTGTTATTTATTGGACAATTCGGACAAAACACTGTATCCGCACTGCTCTCCCATACATACCAGCTTGTTGCCTTTGATAAGCATGGGGGAACCGCATTGAGGGCAATTTTGTCCCGAGGGTTTCTGCCATACCATAAAATCACAGTCAGGGTTATCAATACATCCGTAGTATTTCCTGCCCTTTTTGGTCTTCTTCAGCACAATGTCCTTACCACATTTAGGACACGGCACACCGATTTTCTCAAAGTAGGGTTTGGTATTACGGCATTCCGGGAAGCCGGGACAGGCCAGAAAACGTCCGTGCGGACCATATTTAATCACCATTTGTCTGCCGCAGACTTCACACACCTCCTCGCTGACCTCATCCGCAATGGTCACTTCAGCCAGCTCTTTCTCCGCCTGCTGCACGGCCTCCTCCAAATCGGGATAGAAATTGGCCACAATGGTTTTCCATTTAACGCTGCCTTCCTCCACCGCATCCAAAAGAGCCTCCATATTTGCCGTAAAGTTCACATCCACAATGGTTGGAAAGGCTTTTTTCATCATGCCGTTTACTACCTCTCCAAGCTCCGTCACATAGAGATTTTTATTCTCTTTGGTGATATATCTTCTGGCAAGAATAGTGGTGATGGTAGGCGCATAAGTACTGGGGCGTCCAATGCCAAGTTCTTCCAGCGCTCTCACCAGAGACGCCTCCGTATAGTGGGCCGGCGGCTGGGTAAAATGCTGCTTTGGGTCAAAAGACAGGAAGGAAAGCTCGCTGCTTGTGTCAATCCCGGAACTGAGGGCATTTTCTTCCTCTTTGTCATCCGCCGCACTGTACACTTTCAAAAATCCGTCAAACTTCAGTGATGACGCCGCCAGGGTAAAAATATGCTCTCCCCCCTGGATTCTCACCGTGGTGGTCTCATATTTCGCAGCGCTCATCCTGCTTGCGACAAAACGCTTCCATATGAGCTGATACAGCCTGAACAAATCTCTGGGAAGCTCATCTTTCACCGCAAGGGGCAGTCTGTTCAGATCCGTTGGCCGGATGGCCTCATGCGCGTCCTGAATCTTTTTGCCGCTTTTCTTCTCTGTGGCGGGCGCTGCCAGATATTCTTTTCCATATTGGCTGTCAATAAATTTGGCTGCCATGCCTTCCGCTTCTTCAGATACCCTGGTAGAATCCGTTCGCAGATATGTGATCAGTCCCACCGTGCCTTCGCCTTTGATGTCAACACCCTCATACAACTGCTGGGCAAGGCGCATTGTCTTCTGTGTGGAGAAATTCAGCGCTTTGCTCGCTTCCTGCTGCAATGTGGAAGTCGTAAAGGGCAGGGGCGGTTTCTTCAGCCGTTCCCCACGCTTTACTTCCTTGACTGCATACTTTGCGTCCTTCAGGGAAGCCATAATCCCTTCCGCCTCTTCCTTGCAGGCAATTTCCTGTTTTTTCTTCAGAGTGCCATAATATTTTGCGCAAATGGGTTTCTTCTCCCCTTTTACACTCAAATTCACATCCAGAGTCCAATACTCTTCCGGCACAAACGCATTGATTTCGTCCTCCCTGTCACAGATAATCCGCAATGCCACGGACTGGACACGCCCTGCGCTCAAGCCTCTTTTAATTTTATTCCAGAGCAGCGGGGAAATCCGATAGCCCACCATGCGATCCAGCATACGCCGCGCCTGTTGGGCATCCACCAGGTTCATGTTGATTTCACGGGCATTTTTCAGCGATTCCTTTACCGCGTTTTTGGTAATCTCATTAAAAGTGATACGATAAACCTTCTTGCCTTCCAGCTTCAAAGCATATAACAGATGCCAGGAAATTGCTTCTCCCTCCCGGTCAGGGTCGGTGGCAAGGTAAATTTTTTCGGCTTTCTTCACTTCCTTGCGCAGACTTGCCAGAATATCTCCCTTCCCTCTGATTGTAATATATTTCGGCTCATAGTCATGCGCCGCGTCAAATCCCAGGGTACTTTTCGGTAAGTCCCGGACATGTCCATTGCTGGCTGCCACTTGATAACTCGATCCCAAAAATTTCTTAATGGTTTTCACTTTTGCAGGCGATTCTACAATTACCAGGTATTTTGCCATGGTAAGCCCCCTTTAACTTCATATACAGCATCCATCTTCTTATCAATACAAAAGAGTCAATCGTGAAACAATATACACCAAAAAGACAGGGGACGCAAGGGGGTTTCTGAAAATTTCAGAATTTGGTTATCCCGGCAGAAACAGAATGAGCATATTGCCATGTGGAAACGCATGGTTGAAACACATAAAAAAGTCCCGGCATGAAAGCATTCTTCACATGCCCGGAACTTTTAAGCAGCTGATAGGGGAATCGAACCCCTGTTTCCGCCGTGAGAGGGCGGCGTCTTAACCGCTTGACCAATCAGCCATAACCGCTTTACTTGCGGTACTTGTATATATTACTACACATTTCTAAAAAATGCAAGCCCTTTTTTAAATTTTTTTCTAAAGACTGGCAGCGCTCCAGAAATCTGGTAAGGGACGGCGGATGGGGAGGGGGAAGCTTTGTTCGGCCCGGGCAACGCCTCCGCCGGACTAACTGCCAACAAAAGCTAAGACACAAAAGTACTGTGTCTAATCTTTTGTAAGCAGTGGATTCCGTCTCCGGTCTAAGGGCGCCCTCATGTGCTGTCACAAAGCTTCCCCCTCCCCACCCGCCTGTATGTCCGCAAGTTTCACGCAAAAAAGTTTAGACCATATACGATTTTGGTGTATTCTATAAAATACAGAACAGGCAGCATTAACCAGACACTTGTGTTGTAAGACTCTCGGAAATACAGGCGTCCGGGGCATGGAAATTTCCGTGAACGCACAGGAGGGCGGTTTTAGTTCATCGAAGGCGTTGCCCGAGCCGAACGAAAACTTCCATGCCCCGGACGCCGTACCTTTTGCCAAATCCCTGTACGAACCACCGGACAATATTTTTAAAAATATTATTGACAACCCGCCGTCCTTGTGGTAGAATAAGTTCTGTTCGTAAGAGAAAATAAAATGGTATGCGATAGTGGCTCAGTTGGTAGAGCGCCACCTTGCCAAGGTGGAAACCGCGGGTTCGAGTCCCGTCTATCGCTCTTTTTTTATGTAGCGGAATCCCATAAATGTGGGGTTCCGCTGTTTTTGTGTGCCTGAAATCCTGTAGACAGATGTAGATAGTACAAACGTTCTACTGTAATGCTTTTGCCATAAGGTCATAGGTCTGGTATCAAGGCGCTTTCCGCCCATCTGTCATTATGGACACACGCTTCCACAGGCAAGTGACATATTGATTGTATCGCCTGTAAAAAACAGCGAAATTTCCTGTAAACAGGGATTTCGCTGTTTTTATGTATTGCAGGCAGCAATACTACTCTCCCAGATAATTTTTCCACGCGGAATCCATTGGCGGCAGGTTCCCACAGGGTAAATCCCCATATCCTTCCCCTTCCCGGCAAAGACATATTCTGTCAAACCGAAGGCCGGGTGCTTTGGCATAAATGGCAACGAAATGCTCCCCTTTTGTCAGCTTCACTTTGCTCAAGGGCACATATCTGTAAATCTGTTCCGCCTCATACCTCCACAGGCATCCGCCATGGTAGATTTCTTCTTCCGGCAACGCTTCCCCGTCCACTCCTACACCCAAATACGACTCTTCTTTCCTGCCAAACCTTGCCAGGAGCCAGATAGTATATTCGCCGCCCTTGCAGGAAATTTGATAGTTCAGAGCATGCTTCTCCCCCAATTCTGTCAAATCCCGCCTTCTGATGTACATAGCAATTCCGCTGCGTCCATAGGATTCTCCGGCGCAGTGTTCCCACAGGCTTCCGCAGGTATTTGCATACTCACTTTGCAGAAGCGCCGAGGCGCAATCTATACATATATATCCCTCCTGTTCCGCGAAAGGCTTCTCTCCCCGACGCATAATCCAATCCGGGGATACCTTCTCGCCATAAGCGCCATCCTGCCTCATGAAATCCGTTACTCCCAGGGAATCCTTTTCTCTCTCCAAAACAGCATATTCCACTGCCCTTGGCTCTAAGGATATTTTCCCATAAAAAGCTTCCCCAAAAGCCTCTGAATCGAATGCCTCCGGCAATTCCTGGCATCCCTCTATTCCCACATAATTATTGTCCTTACGTGTCCTTGTATAGACGACAAACCTGGAAAAGGCAAAATAGTTATCCACGGCATAAACAGAAATTCTATGCTCTCCCGCCTTTAAAAAGGGCAGCGTCATATACATCCTGTCCACATTGTTGCGGACATTTTCCCTCCATGTCCCTCTGTGTTCATCATTTGCTTCCGTACCCAGGATTTGAATGGGTCCTTCGTCCACAGATATTCCGACTCTGATTTGGCCTGTGGAATTCAGGGAGGGAAAACGGTGAATTTCCATCAGGAACTCCCCTTCCGTAAGGAAGACCAACCGATATTGCAGGGGATTCTCCAACTTCTCCCGGGACATGACATATTTCCCAGAATCACTCTCTGCCATTCCTGCCATGTCTTCTTTGCAAAAGGCTTCCATGAGACTGCCCTGTCCCCGTCCCAGCCTCCGAATACGCCTGAAACAGGGGGAGGCAGCTGAGTCAGCTTCCACCGCCACTACGCCGTCATCCTCCACATATTCCGGAACATTTTCTCCGCAGTTCAGTCCATCTTTTGCCCCTTCCATGCGAACACCCTTTTCCATGTCCATGGCAGCGCATTCCGGCACAGCACCACACCCTTCCACGGCCTCACATTTCCCCACAGCTATGACAGCCACCCCCAGGTCCACATGGATTCCTGTGTTCTTTTCCGTAATCCTTATCACGCCCTGTGAATTTATATTCGTATCTTCCGGCCAGACCAGAATACGGCATTCGGTGCTTACAGTTCCCTTTGTCTGTGACAGCTTTATCCACTCCGGCGCCTCTATGACAAATTCAATGCTGCCCTCTCCTCCATTGCCGATTTCAATCCATTTCACCCTCTGCCTGGTAAAGGTAAGCTTTGCTTTCCCGTCTAAAGCACCCGCCCCGGCATGGCAGCCCGGATATATGGGTTCTTCCTCATTCCATACCGTAACCACCAGTCCCGGCTTTCCCACACGCAAAGGCGGGGTGCATACCGGCATCATGGCAGCCCTTGGGGGCGGAAATCCTTCCGGCTCCAGGATGTGTTCCCATTTTCCGTCCAACATAATCTTATTGTAATAAACCAACATCCGCCTGCGGGCATCTTCCAGCTCCCGTGCCTTACAAGTGTAAGCTCCGGCGGCCTGAAATTTCCCCTGACGGTACATCAGTGTACTTCTGTCCCCATAGTAATAGGCCAGATTGGTATAATATGCCGCATGAATACGCATCAGCACCAGCTGAAAAAAGGCCGCTTTCTCTTCTTCCGGCAAACTTGCGTACAGTTTGTTCCCCCGGTGAAACAGTTCTTCAAAACCGTGAATTCTCACCACGGCCTCATCCCCATAGGCTGTCTGCGAAAAAGCGTCGTAGTCCATCAGTTCCAGCTTACGCACATTGGTAAGCTGGGAGAAATCATTTAAAAGAGAAGCTGCGTCTCTTCCAATCCCGCCGCTGAAATTGCGGTTAATCCAATCCTCCACATAAGCGTCCACATTGCCGGTCAGACCATATTCTTCTCCAAAAACATTTTCCTTTCCAATCTCCCAGCCAAGACGCAGGAAAAATTCTATCTCCTGTTCCAGAGGCTTCATAGCTCCCGTATTCATGACCCATAATTTGCGAATTCCCTCCCCATATGCCTTGCGCAGCTCATTGGCCGTGTGGGCCAGGGGAATGGAGCACAGAAATACATAGGACATTCCGGGCGGGGCCCAATAGGAATTATGATAATATATACCATTGCCCCCCTTGCGATTCTTCTCTTTTCCGGCTGGATAGCGGCGGATATGTCCGTAGTTGTCATTGGACCAGACCAGAGTAATGTCTTCCGGCACTTCCAATCCGCCGTCATATAAGGGCAGCACCTCTTTATATGGAACAAAAGTCATCAATGTGTCACGCCCCAGGGTTTCCTTCAAAATCTTGCGCTGGTCCGAAATCACCTGTTGCAGGAGACTGATTTTCGCCGCCTTCAGGGCATCTTTTGTCAATCCCTTAAGACCTTCCGTCTCAAAACCGGAGTCATGTATCCCACGCATTCCAAGGGTATAACATACTTCAAATTCCCTGTTCTGTTCCACGCTTTCCCGCCAGTACTCCCGCAGAACCTCACGATTCCTGCCTGGAATAGAATAATCATACCTGATTCCTTCATAACCTTTTTGGGCCAGCCAGGGTCTCCACTCTCTGTTGTTGGAGCGCATCAACATATCGCAGTGGGAAGTGCCCACCACAATTCCCATTTTCTCCGCCAGGGCGCCGTTTTCTTTTTTGGCGTTAAAAGAGTTCACATGCATGGCCGGCCAAATATAGTTTCCCTTTAATCTAAGCAGAAGCTCAAAGACTTTTTCATACGTTATGACACCTATGGTTTCCTCCCCCATATGGCTCTTTGCCCAGGCTTCAAGCTCTTCCTCATCGTTGATGAAAATCCCCCTGTACTCCACAGACGGATAGTCGCAATAGCCAAAGTTATCCGGAAGAACATATTCCTCTTTTCTCTTTACGGGCACATCCGCCCAGAAATACCACGGTGAGACGCCCATTTGCTCACACAGGTCATATATGCCATAGATTGTCCCCCTTCTGTCCGCGCCCAAGATATGCAGCACACCTTCCCTGCCCCAAAGGGCATACGCTTCTCTGCGGGGCATTCCATTCTCATCACAAAAGCCTTTGCATAGGTTGTCAGGAATGTTCCCTTTCCCACCCCAGATATCTTCCTCATTCAGGGTACTAATCCGTATTCTCGCCCATTCTTCCGGCCCGATATTTGCGCTCTCTTCCCCAAATACCTTTCTCAAGTCCGACTTAAGATTCTCAGCCGCTATTTTAACCGCTTCCGGCTCCCCGTCCCCATATTCCACAACACAGGGTACACCTTTTCTAATCTTGAAATCCATTTTCTTCTCCCCTAATTTAGTTCCGCAACTCCCCTCCCAAGCCCCCTGATTC
>CAJUGT010000014.1:0-12689 GCA_910586435.1 uncultured Acetatifactor sp.
ACATAATGGCTCTTTTTGTCCTTGAAATGCTTGCGTGTCTTGAAATTTACCGTATGCCCTAAATATTCATGTTTCTGTAAAATGTGCGCTATCGTGGAGCTTCCCCATTTGTAGGGGTTTTTAATTTCCCTGTTCTGCCACAATCCCACGCCCAACTGTGCTTGGTGGTAGGCAGGAACGGGTATATGCTCGGCTGTGAATTGCGTTGCAATCTGATACGGACCATAGCCCTCCAAAGTCATTCTGAATATCCGCCTGACAATGGGCGCTGTCACTTCATCAATTATCCATTGGTTTTTGTCTTCGCTGTCTTTCAGATAACCGTATGGCGGACTGCTCGCAACGTGCTTTCCGCTCTCGCCCTTTGCCTTAAAGGTAGACTTGATTTTCTTGCTGATGTCCTTTGCATAGTATTCGTTGATTACATCTCGGAACGGAAGGAAATCATCATCAAATCCCGAACCTGTGTCAACACCCTCGTTGACTGCAATCAGTCTTACATTCGCCCTGCGCAACTGCTCCCGCAACATTCCCATCTGCACATAATTTCTTCCCAATCGGCTCATGTCTTTCACAATGATTGTTCCGATATTTCCCTTTTCGACTTCTGCAAGCATGGCTTGCAATCCCTCACGCTCAAAGGTCGTACCGGAGATACCGTCATCGGTAAAGTGGCGTATGCCCGTAAAACCGTTCTTTTCCGCATAATCCTCTAACATTGCCTTTTGGTTGGATATGCTGTTGCTCTCGCCCTGTAACTCGTCATCATGGCTCAGCCTCTCGTATAACGCTGTTAAATCGTGACTCATAATCAATTCCCTCCTTTCCGCCAGTGCCGCATAAATGCTATGCTGTGGCTCTTTTGTATTTATTTTGATTAAGAAGTCTTTTATATTTTATAACTCCATTTAACTTTCCATAAATTTTTGTCTGTACAGTTGCAATCCAATGACTTGTCTGCATGCTGTATATGGCAATATGGACGAGACGTTGGATTAGCGGCTCACAGGTGGATTTTTTTGCTGCCATGAGAGTTACCGCATACTCTATCCACAGCAGTGTGTCAGGTCAAAATATTGGAAAGAAATGAGAAAAGGGATTGCGTTAAATTGCCTGGTAGAATACAATAGTAAACAGGAAAATAAATATCATTTTATGCCCTAGGGCGGAACGGAGGGAGTTATGTTACAGTTGGAGTATGACAAACAACAGGTAGAGGAGGTTATTGACAAAATTGTCAGGAAGACCATGAACATGGATCTGACCTGGGACTGGCCTTGCGGGGTGGCCTATTATGGCATCAGCGATGCCTATGTAAAGACCCAGAAGACAGAATATCTTGATCTGTTGAAAGAAAGGGTGGATGAGCTTATCAGTCTGGGTCTGCCAAAAGTGTGGACGGTAAATGCCTGCGCCATGGGACATTGTATGGTGACATTATATCAGGCCACAAATGAAAAGAAATATTATGATATTTTAATGAGTAAAATGGAGTATATCAAAAAGGATGCTCTCCGTTTCGGAGACAGGGTATTGCAGCATACGGTATCGGCTAAGAACGACTTCCCGGAGCAGGTGTGGTGTGACACTTTGTTTATGGCGGCGTATCTGTTGCTGCGTGTAGGGGTGATGGAGCGGAATGAGGATATGATTAACGACGCTCTGAATCAATATTATTGGCATATCAAGTATTTGCAGAATCCCAGCAGCGGTTTGTATTACCATGGGTATGACAATATTGCGGGAAATCATATGTCGGGCATCTATTGGGGAAGGGCAAACGCATGGGCGGCATACACCATGTCCCAGGTGGGAAATGAACTGCCCAAATGCTATCTCTATCCCAAATATATGGATGTGGCAGGTTCCTTGAATGAGCAGCTGGCAGCGCTGAAAACGTTGCAGACGGAGAACGGGTTATGGAGGACTGTGCTGGATGATACCGATTCCTATGAAGAAATCTCCGCTTCCGCAGGAATTGCCGCAGCCATGCTTCACAGAGGAAATCCTCTGCATTCCAAGTACATAAATAAAGCGATTAAGGGGTTGCTTGCCAATGTCAGCGAAGACGGGAAAGTGATGAATGTGTCTGCGGGAACAGCTGTGATGAATGATAAGGAAGGATACAGAGGAATCTCCAGGGATTGGATTCAGGGCTGGGGACAGGGTCTCGTATTGTCATTCCTTTCCACATTACTTATGGCCTCAAAGATAGAAAAGGATGGTGCGCTTTAATGTTTTACAGAAAATTTCTGTTTGGGCAGGACTCCGGCACAGCCGATGTGATTGGCGTCTCCGCCGGGGACCTGTACCGGCCCGGCAAGGGGTATGGGTTTGTGGCGGAGAAAAACAGACAGGAGCAGGAGCGTCTGCGGATACCGGAGCTCAATTCCGCTTTTGATACAGTGTATTGGTACAGGAATGCCGATTTGTCCTTTATCAGAGAGAATTCCACCGGATGCTTTCTGAATTCGGAAGAGGAGATAGAGCGTCTGGAAGCGCTGACAGGAGAGAAAATGGAAGGGGAGCGGAGAAGGATACCGCTCTCCTTCAAGGTGGATGTTCCCCGCCAGGGCAATTACAAAGTAACCGTGGTAATACGTACCGGGAAGCCCATGAAGGATGTATTGATTTTTACAGGCCGCAGGCGGCTTGGGTACCGGGGAAATATTTCCTCTGAGTCCGCTATGGAACAGCAGGGCAATGTGCCGGAGGAAATAGTGTTCCGTCATACCATGATGGTGAATGTGTGTGATATTATACCCAGGGGGCATACCAAACGTTTTGAGGACAAGACATTGGATATTACCATCCTGGCGGAGCAGCCCAAATTCAGTGAGGTGATTGTGGAAGAGGACACATGCCCCACACTGTATATCGCAGGGGATTCTACGGTGACAGACCAGAGCGCCGATTATCCTTATGCGCCGGGAACCAGTTATTCCGGCTGGGGTCAGATGATTTCCGGATATTTAGACAACAGAGTGGCCGTTTCCAATCATGCCCACTCAGGACTGACCACATCCAGTTTCCGCCGGGAAGGGCATTACGAAATACTTACACAATTTGCCCGGGAGGGAGATTTTTGCTTTTTCCAGTTCGGGCATAATGACCAGAAACTGGACTCTTTAAAAGCCCGGGGCGGATACAGGGATAATTTGCTGCGCTATCTGGGGGAGTGCAGGGAAAAAGGGGTTTTCCCGCTGATAGTGACTCCTATTGCCAGGAATACCTGGAAGGGAAATGACGGAAGTTATAACGATTTGCTGGCGGAATACGCACAGGTATGCCTGGAGACAGGGCAGGAGCAAAATGTACCGGTGGTGGATTTACATAAGCGCAGTATGGATTTTATTGTGGAGAACGGTCTGGAAGCATCCAAAGCCTATTTCTTTCCGGGAGATTATACTCACAGCAACGATTACGGCGCATATTATATGGCCGGGTTGGTGGCGGAGGAGATTGTCAAAGCGTGCGGCAGCCGGCGGGAGCCGGAGTATCGTTTTCTGGCGGAATGTGTGACGGCAGGGTTTGGCGCCTGGAAGCCGGAGGCGAAGATTGTGCCGCCCGCAAAGCCGAAGATATTTGAGGAAGTGGCTAATCCGGAAGAGGGAGCGCTGCCTCTTGCGGAGGTGGACAGACTATCCGATCCTGCGGACAGAGTATCGGTTCTTGATATGATCATTAAAACTGTAAAGTTTTTTCCAACCAATGTATACAATGACATGTTTACCGATGTGGTAGGGCATGAATGGTATGCGGGGTGTGTGGAATGTGCCTATCAGAACGGGATGATAGACAAAGGCATGGTAGAAGATCAAAAGTTTTTCCCTTTACAAAGCGTAACCCTGGAGGAATTTCTGGTATTTGCGGTCAACGGATATAAGAGCCGCAGGGCGGTTCCCGGCGAGGTGTGGGACAAAAATTGTGCCTACGACGCAAAATGCAGGGACTTTGCCAGGCCATATGTCAGAGTGGCATGTCACCTGGGACTGGTACCGCCTGACGGAAGCGAAGAACTTGCCAGAGTGATTACCAGAGGGGAAGCAGTCACACTATGCCGTAAACTTAATATATAGCGCAGAGACCAAAACAAGTTCCCGCAAGCGGGCCAAGTTCCTGCAAGCAGGCCAAGTTCCTGCAAGCCGGAACTGGAATAATAAAAAACAGTCTCGGAACGAAGGTGCCCGGAAGAAAATTTCAGCTGAGTTCTTTGCAGATGAAATTTTCTTCCCTGGTTAGGGGCACCGAAGTGCAGAGAGCGGAACAAGTTCCCGCAAGCAGGCCGAGTTCCTGTAAGCCGGAACTGGAATAATAAAAAACAGTCTCGGAACGAAGGTGCCCGGAAGGGTTTTCAGACGCAAAAGCGGCTGAACAACCCTTCCCTCATAGGGGCACCGAAGTGCAGAGACGGTACTGGAATAGGAGGACAAAATGTCAAAACAAAAAGGCGGTTTTACACTTCCGGGAGAATCCGGGTATGAGAATCTGACCCTGAAAATGGCCGAGAAATGGGGCGCAGATGTAATCAGGGACAGTGACGGAACAGTATTGTCAGATGAAATTGTACATGCAGGGTATGGAATCTATTCCACCATCTGCATTATCAGGGATCATAATGAGTGGGCAAGGAAGAATCTGGATAAATTACAGCAGACATTTCTCTGCACTCCGGCAAAAGTAGCCCAAGGGGAAGAAGTTGTCATACCGCTTATGGAGAGCTTCTTCGATGAGCAGTTTCGGGTGAATGATACAGAGGCGGCATTTAAGTATTGGGAAGTATACGACAGAACAGTAAATGAAAAAGTAGATGTTTCTGGCTGGAAATATGACAAGGATGCCTGTGCGGTAACGATAAAGGGTGCTGTTCCCTTTCATAAGTATACGGTGAGCTTTCTGGCATACCGTATCTGGGAAGAAATCTCCATGTACAACCACACTACAAACCATTGGGACAAGGAGCATTTGATGCAGATTGATCCCAGGTATCCGGAAACCCAGGAGTATATGCTGGGCTGGATGAAGAACTGGTGTGAGACACATCCTGACACCACAGTGGTACGTTTTACTTCCATGTTCTATAATTTTGTATGGATTTGGGGAAGTGATGAAAGGAATCGTCAGCTGTTCTCGGATTGGGGCTCTTATGACTATACAGTAAGTGACATTGCTCTGGATGAATTTGAGAAAAAGTATGGCTATGCCATGACGGCGGAAGATTTCATAAATAAAGGCCAGCTGCATGTGACCCATATGCCGGGGACCAAGAGGAAGGCTGACTGGATGGCTTTTGTGAATGATTTTGTCATATCTTTTGGCAAAAAGCTCATAGACATGGTGCATGAGTATGGCAAGAAGGCTTATGTGTTCTATGATGACAGCTGGGTTGGAGTGGAGCCTTATAATGGAAGATTCCAGGAATTTGGGTTTGACGGATTGATTAAGTGTGTATTTTCCGGGTATGAAGCAAGGCTTTGTGCCGGTGTGGATGTGCCGACCCATGAACTCAGGCTGCATCCCTATCTGTTTCCGGTTGGATTGGGCGGCGCGCCTACCTTTGCCGAAGGGGGAGATCCCACCCTGGATGCCAAGAAATACTGGAATAGTGTCAGGAGGGCATTGCTTCGGGCGAAGATTGACAGAATTGGTCTGGGAGGCTACCTGCATCTGGTGGAGGACTTCCCTGACTTCTGTGATTACATTGAGAAGGTTTCGGATGAGTTCCGTCTGATTAGTTCTTTCCATGAGGCGGGCAAGCCATATACCATCAAAACCAGGGTGGCGGTGCTGCACAGCTGGGGGAAACTCCGCTCCTGGACATTGTCAGGACATTTTCATGAGACATATATGCATGACTTGATTCACATCAATGAGGCCTTGTCAGGACTGCCGGTGGATGTAAAGTTCATTTCCTTTGAGGATGTGAAGGCCGGTGCCCTTGGGGATGTGGATGTTGTAATCAACGCAGGGTATGGCGGAAGCGCATGGAGCGGTGGAGAGAACTGGAAAGATGAGGAAGTTGTGACACTTCTGACAAAGTGGGTGTATGAAGGGGGGACATTCATCGGTGTAAACGAACCCTCCGCAGTGGAAGGCTATGACAATTATTTCCGAATGGCCCATGTACTTGGAATTGACAAGGACACCGGGGCCAGGGTATGCCATGGAAAATGGAGTTTCCAGGCTCAGGACCCGGAAGCAATTCTCCCTGCGGGAGCAAACTTGGCTTCCAAGGATCATCTCTTCCTCACAGATGGAAAGGCAAAAGTGTTGATGGCGGAGGGAGACAGACCTCTGGTTACGGTAAATGAATTTGGCAAAGGTAAAGGCATATACCTGGCTTCTTTCCAGGTAAATCTGGAAAATACACGTTTGCTGTATCAGATGATTCGTTACGCCGGCGGGGAAGGCATCAGCGGCATATATATGACGGATAATCTGTACACGGAATGCGCTTACTACCCTGAGAGCAGAAAATTGGTAATTATCAATAACAGTGACAGGGAACAAAGTACTTCTATCCCGACCGAACAGGGTGAAAAAACCGTGACAATAGCTGCGTATGACACAACTTTTGTGGAAGTGTAGCCAGAAAGAAGAGATTTCTAAGAATTGATTTCTAAGAATTTTGGGGCTGTCGCATTAAGAAATTCTACACAAGATACAGGATGTCAGGTAATCAGGCATACCTATATCTAGTGTCCATGACCCTTAATGTGACAGCCCCTTTTTTCTGCACAGGCCCGTGCAGAGGGAGTATGGAGGTGAAAGAACCTGAAATGCTTCGGCGGCTCCTTAATAGGGCTGGATGGGGGTGCGGCCGAACACATCCGGTTCTGCCGGGATGTGTTCACAGGTATTGTATCGCAGTGCCAGGAACTGCTCCCGATTGCTTTTATACATTTTTTTCAGTTCGTCCGAATAGCCTACAATCACCCACGGGAACATGGAGCCTGTTCTCTGAAGCATTTTTTGGGCTGTTGCCTCATCGGGGACGGACAGGGTAATTTCGTTTTTGTAGCCTTCCACAAAGAACACAACGTTATAGGTTGTTCCGGTCTTAACACCATTTGTGCGGTGTGTGACGGTATTTTGATAGGCCCACATGATTTTGTTGTTGGGAATGGCACGAACCGTAGCGCCCGCAGTGTAATAGGTCATAAGTTTTCCCATTTTGGTTTCGTCATTTTTATCAAAAGACTGGGCAGAGGCGTAGTCGGACTCAATGACTGACTCAGAATAACCTGCTGAGGCAATATCTTCGTACAGTTTCTTCACATATCCTCCGCTCACTCCCTTGATAATACGGATAAGACCTGCGGCCAGTGTGACAAAGCCGATGGAGAACAGAACGCTATACCCTATGTTCATGTTCGTCTTATCACCAATATCAATGTAATAGGGAATGGTGCTTTCCTCAAATTCTTTTTCGGTAAAACCGCCGTCTGTAAAATATTCCTTGAAGTATGTAAAGTTTTGCCCCCGAAGTCTTTTGATTTTTCCGCTCAGGAGGACGGGGTCCGAAAGGATTTGGTTGCTGGTGTTTTCCGCCATGGCGTTGAGTGTCTTGCGATAGGAAGGGGGAACCCGTAAGGCCATGTAACGGTAATCCGTGGCATATTCATCGCCGGTCCATATGACATAATATAAATCTGTGGTTCTTCGGGTGTTGTGTTCGGTATTCTGTTCATATTTTTCCAGGTAACATCCGAAATTGGCAGTCAGTTCCACATCCACCAGCTGGTTGCGGATTTGACCGGGTTCAAGCTGTTCAAATGAAACATAGCCGGTGATGATGTACCAGAGATTTACGGCGTGCCAGCCTGCCAGCCCCAATCCTGCGATGATCAGAATAATGGAGACAAGCAGGGATTTTTTTAGAGATTTTTTCTTCAGATCTTCAAACATTTGATTTCTTTTCCTCCTGATTATATTTCCCGTATACGGGATTGTGCTTTTTGTCTCTACGCGCCAACGCCTTTCAGTTTTCCGGGTGTACTTTGCGTTGAGACTGTTATATAATAAAATTTTGAATATTATTCTATCACAATATATTTTTTTACGCAAGACCATTCATTTTGTCAGACAAGGTAATGTCAGATAGGGTAAATATTAGCTTTGCGTTAAAGGCATATAGCAGAAATTGGTTGGAACTCTATATAAAAATGTTATGATAATTCTGCAATGCATATTTCCTGAGACGACAGATAGGCAGAAGAAGGCACTGTGTGGTACTGTCGGGCGAACGGTAACATACGCCCCAAATAGTTAGTCAAGGTGATATTTTTAAGAAACGCTTGTGTGTAAAGAAAAAATATTATATAATGAATAAGATTGGTTTGAGTAATTACTCTCCCTTTTCGGAATTGTGTGTCTATGGATAGCAAGTTTATAAATATACATTGTATGCGCAGGCATATATTTTAAGTATATAAATTGAGATTAGGGGGGAAAATAATGAAATTTAGGTTAGACACAAATTATTCTGAGGAAGAATTGCAATTTCTTGCCAAACATAATTGTACAGTTCTCTCTGAAATAAATCTCTCAAAAACTAATTTTTCGGAATATGAAGTGCCGTGCCGAATGTTCAATTATGGAGGAACATATATTGCTGAAATTATTGACGATGAAACTGGCAAATTAGTATGGGCAGTTTTATCAAAATGGAATGGTATCTATCATGTTTCAACTTATTATGATTGTTTGGAAACACTGGAACAAGGGCTGTAAATTTCCGTTTGAAGAATTACCAGATAAGTATAAATTCAGTAATTATATATAGGAATATACATTTAACTCTATATTTAAACAGAGGGAACATTTTTCTGAAAAGGGAGTAATTACTCTGTGTCAGAGTGATATGTCATGGGAGTAAAATAAATTGGAAAAGAGGAGACGCGAATGAAATTTAAGGATATGCCATACGAACGTGTGGACTTTGAACAGGTGGAAAAAGAAATGAAAGCCCTGATGGAGGAATTTGAAAACGCGGGAAGCGGAGAGGAGCAGTTCAAGGTCCATGAGAAGTATTATGCGCTCACGGGCAAAGTGGATACTCAGCTGACCATAGCCCATATCCGGTACGATGTAGACACCACCGATGAATTCTACAGTAAGGAGCATGAATATTATAACGAGAAGAGACCCATCTATCACAATCTGTTGTTGGAATATGAGAAAAAATTATATGCTTCTCCATACAGGGCGTATCTGGAAGAGAAGATTGGACCTGTGGCTTTCAAAAATATGGAACTTGCGCAGAAGGCCATGGATGAAAAACTGATTCCCTTGATGCAGGAAGCAAATGCTCTGACCACGGAGTATAACAAGCTGATTGCGGGGGCCAAGATTTCTTTTGACGGCAAAGAGCTGAATTTGTCCCTGCTGCGCCCCTATCTGGTGGATTCTGACAGGACGGTAAGAAAGGCTGCATGGGAAAAGCAGAGTGAATTCTTCCAGGCCAACGGGGAAAAACTGGATGAAATCTATGATAAATTGGTGAAAAACCGTACGGCCCAGGCCAGGGCAATGGGGTATGATAACTTTGTGGAACTGGGTTATTACAAGATGCAGAGGAACTGCTATGGCAAAAAGGAAGTGGAAGCATTCCGCAATCAGGTAAAAGAATATCTGGTTCCCTTTGCGGAGAAGCTTCATGACCGGAGAAGGCAGAGACTGGGGCTGGATAAGTTAAGCTATATTGACAATGCGGTATATTTCAAGGAGGGCAATCCGGCGCCTTTTGGCACACCGGACGAAATACTGTCTGCCGGGAGCAAAATGTACAGCGAACTCTCTCCGGAGACGAAGGAATTCTATCATTTTATGATGGAAAATGAACTGTTTGATGTACTTGGGCGCAAGACGAAAAGAGCGGGGGGATATATGACCTATATGCCCGTATACCATTCTCCGTTTGTGTTTGCCAATTTTAACGGCACCAGCGGGGATGTGGATGTGATTACCCATGAGTGTGGTCACGCTTTCCAGGGATATCTGTCAGGCAGCGATCCCATCAGGGAACATGCGGATATTACCATGGAGACAGCGGAGATTCATTCCATGTCCATGGAATTTTTCACCCAGAAGTGGATGCCCCTGTTCTTTGGTGACAGGGCTAAGGATTACCTTGAGATGCACCTGGAAGATTCTGTGGCTTTTATCCCCTATGGCTGTATGGTGGATGAATTCCAGCACATTGTGTATGAAAATCCTGACATGACTCCTGCGCAGAGACATGAGGCATGGCTGAAGCTGGAAAAAGAATACAGACCACATCAGGATTACGGTGATGACAAATTCTTTGGAAAAGGCGGATTCTGGCAGAAACAGCAGCACATATACAACAGTCCTTTTTACTATATTGACTATTGTCTGGCTCAAACCTGCGCATTGCAGTATAAAGTAAAAATGGATTCTGATTATCAGAGCGCATGGGAGAGTTATCTGAAACTTTGCAGGCTTTCGGCAAGCGATTTCTTTACCAATATGGTGAAGGAAGTGGGGCTTATGAGTCCTTTTGAACCTGGCTGTCTGAAAAATATTGTGGATAAACTTGAAAATTATGTGAAATAACTTCACATTTTCCGGGAAATATTGTAGAATGGTAACAGTTTGGACGTCTGTACAAACTGTTACCTAAAATAATTTCAGGGGCTGTCCGGCGAAGGTACAAGGGAAAAACAGCGGATGTCAAAAAAGCGGCGGTGTAATGCCGGGCTGGAAGTCTGAGAGCCATGAAGAACTGGAGAATGGAGAAAACATTATATGTCTAAATCAAATAAGGAAGCGCGGGAATCCGAACAGCAGTCGGAAAAAGTAGTTACAAGGTATGATTTGAAAATGCAGAGGAGAAAGGAGCAGAAGGAGAAGGAGCAGCGGGACAAGCGTATCGGCACCATCGGAGGAATTGTATTGGTGGTGGCGCTTGCGTGCCTGGTGGCATCCTTTCCCATCCGTACCTGGCTTACCGTAAACGGAACATACATTAAGGTGGGCGGGGAGAATATCTCCAAAGTGGAATATGATTATCATTATAATATGGCAAGCAACAGCTATATTGCGGATAATTATTACATGCTTTATTATTTTGGGGTGGATTTGACCGGGGATTTGTCCAAACAAATGTATTCGGACACTCTTACATGGAAGGATTACTTTGACCAGCTTGCGGTGGAGAGCATTGCGAGAAATAAGAGTCTGGCAAAGGAAGGACGGGCGGCAGGCTTCGTCTATGATGTGACGGAAGATTACGAGGAATTTGAGGAAGCGCTGAAGGATGCCGCTTCCGAGGCCGGAACCAGCCAGAAGGAATATGTGCAGAGGATGTATGGCGTATATGCCACACAGGCCAGGGTGAAACCTTTTCTGGAAGAGGCATTGTATGTAGCGGCGTATACCGATGAGGTAGCCGAAGGACTTATGCCTTCCCAGGAGGAAATTCAGGCCCATTATGAAGAAAACAAATCAACTTATGATTCGGTAGACTTTTATATATATCAGGTGGATGCGGAGCTTCCCACGGAGCCAACCGAACTGGCAGATCCAGTGGAACCTGCGGCAAATGATAACGGTGAAGGCGGCGAAGGCACACAGGGCAGTGAGGAACCGGAAGTCTATCAGCCCTCGGAGGCAGAGATTGCTGCTGCAATGGAGAAGGCGAAAACCGAAGCGGAGAGGGTGGAAGGCAGTCTGAAGACCACAGGTGAGCTGAAGACCAATGTTAAGAAGTCTTCCTCAGCCATGCCGTATTATTCTGTGGGCAGCTGGCTGTTTGAGGATGAGAGAAAGGTCGGTGACACCACTGTCATTGAAGACGCTGTAAATCACCGCTATTATGTGGTTGGCTTTGAGGGGCGTTATCTTGATCAGGTATTGACGTCGGATATTCGGGTTGTGCTTACCGAAGACGGAAATGGGCAGGAGATTCTGGAAGAGTGGAAAAGCGGACCGGCCACAGAAGAAAGCTTTGGTGAAATCTGTGATAAATACAGAAATCCCGATATTACCACTGCCAAGGGAGGGCTGTTGGAAGGCGTATCACCCAGCGAGCTGCCTGAGGAACTGAAAAGCTGGATGACTGACAGCGTTCGTACTGCGGGGGATACCGCAGTGATATCGCCGGAAGGTGAGACTTATACCTATGTTATGTATTATGTGGCGCCCAATCAGGAAGAGTGGATTTTGCAGATTAAGAATACGCTGCTCCAAGAGAGGCTGGATGATTACATTGACGCACTGGCAGCCAGTGCGGAGGTTGAGGACCCCAAAGGAAATCTGGCATATTTGAATGTTCCTTCGGAGGATGAAGGCATACCGGAAGACGGAACCGCCGGCAATGAAGAATCCACGGAGGGAAACACACCGGAAGAATCATCATCCGGCAATGAAAGCACAGAAGCCAATGGAAGCAATTGATAATGGAAGGCGGTGGGGATTTCTCACCGCCTTCTTGTGTCAGGGGAGAAATTGTGGAAAGGCAGTTGCGGAACTGGAATAAAAAACAGCAACGTACTGAACAAGCCCCGGGAGGATTGACAGACACGTAAGTGTCTGGAAAAACTCCCAGAAGAAGGGGGCTTGGAAAGGGAGTTGCGGAACTGGAATAAAAAACAGCAACGTACTGAACAAGCCCGGGAGGATTGACAGACACGTAAGTGTCTGGAAAAACTCCCAGAAGAAGGGGG
>CAJUGT010000014.1:12789-47250 GCA_910586435.1 uncultured Acetatifactor sp.
AAAACTCCCAGAAGAAGGGGGCTTGGAAAGGGAGTTGCGGAACTGGAATAAAAAAAATGAAAAAGAAAGTGTTGGTACTGGATATTGACGGTACTCTGTTAAACTCTCAGAAAAAAATCAGCAGTGCCACAAAGGCCTCAATTCTTGCCATAATGAGAGAAGGGCATAAGGTAATATTGGCTTCCGGCCGCCCTACACCGGGCTTGCGTCCCTTTGAAGAGGAACTGGAATTGAGGAAATATGGGGGATATTTGTTGTCCTATAATGGTGCCCGGATTGTGGAATGCTCTACTGGGAATGTTATATATGAAACCACATTGCCCATTTCTTTGCTGCCGGATTTGTACCGTTTTGCCAAAGAGCGGGAATGCGGCTTGGCGACACACTTGGGAAATGAAGCAATTTCCGCGTTTATACCGGATAAATATATCACCATGGAGGCGCATATGAACGGCATGTCCGTTCGCAGAGTGGAACATTTTGTGGAATTTGTGGATTTTGCTGTCTATAAATGCCTTATGACTGCGGAACCGGAACGGGCAACAGTACTGGAATCGGAGCTGAGGGAAAAATGCGGGCAGATGGCAAGCGTTTATCGTTCAGATCCCTATTTTATTGAGGTTATGCCCAAAAACGTGGATAAGGCGGCATCATTGGACAGGATGCTGGCAATGATTGGCATGAATTGGGAAGACACAGTATGCTGTGGCGACGGGTTCAATGATATTACCATGATAGAGCGGGCCGGTGTGGGAGTTGCCATGGGAAATGCGCAAACGGAGGTTAAGGCAGCGGCGGATTATATAGCTGCCGATAATGATTCCGACGGCTTGGTGGAGGTAATAAAGTCAATGTTTATTCTCTGATGGGATACTGATGGGATACTCATGGGGCAAATGGCTGATGGCATATAGTCCAGCTAAGAATTGTCAATCTATTTATTAAAAATATTTAGCTGGACAGGTGAGGTTGTGAAGGAACCTCACCCTTTAGTGCCGCCTGGCAGCGACTTAAAATAGGAGATTCAGGTATGGAACAGGACATGAGGATAAAAATGCCCGAAAAGGCAAAATATATTATAGATACCATTACAAATGCCGGTTATGAAGCTTATGTGGTGGGAGGATGTGTGCGGGACTTTATTCTGGGAAGAGAACCAATGGATTGGGATATTACCACTTCCGCAAGGCCGGAACAGACGAAAGCATTGTTTGCCAGGACGATTGATACAGGGCTTCAGCATGGGACGGTTACGGTCATGCTGGGCGGAGAAGGGTTTGAGGTGACGACTTATCGTGTGGACGGGGTATATGAGGACAGCAGGCACCCCAAAGAGGTAATATTTACGCCCAACCTGGAAGAAGACCTGAAGCGCAGAGATCTCACCATCAACGCAATGGCCTATAATCATGAGAGGGGACTGGTGGATCTGTTCGGCGGTATGGATGACATGAAGGCGGGCATTGTGCGTTGTGTGGGAAATCCCAGAGAACGTTTTGAGGAAGATGCCCTTCGTATGATGCGGGCCATTCGCTTTGCTGCTCAGTTGGGATATGATATGGATGAGGGGACATTGGAAGCGATAAAAATCCTTGCGCATACTCTGGATAGAATCAGTGCGGAGAGAATACAGGCGGAACTGGTTAAAATGCTTCTGTCTCCCCATCCGGATTATCTCCGTACCGCTTATCTCTGCGGCATGACCAAAGTATTCTTTCCCGAATTTGACAGGGCAATGGCAACGGAGCAAAGGCATCCCCATCATTGTTATAATGTAGGGGAACATATCCTGCATTCTCTTGGATATGTGGATGCGGATAAAGTGTTGCGGCTCACCATGCTGTTCCATGATATTGGCAAACCAAAGGTAGTGACCGAAGAGGAAGGTGTGACGCATTTTTATTGTCATGAAGCGGTGAGTGCCGGGATGGCGGAAGACATTATGCGCAGGCTTAAGTTTGACAATGATACCATTCAGAAGGTATGTAAGCTGGTTCGGTATCATGATTATGGGAATGGCTCCAAACCAGGAATCAGAACCATGCGCAGAGCGTTAAATAAAATAGGGGAAGATGCCTTTCCGGAGCTGTTCGCTGTAAAACGCGCGGATGTCTCCGCCCAAAGCGATTACCTCCGTCAGGAAAAGATGGAGAAAATAAGACAATGGGAGAAGCTGTATGAGGAAGTGAAGGCCAGGAATCAATGTGTATCGCTGAAAAATCTTGAAGTAAAAGGGGCTGATTTGATTCAGATTGGATGGAAGCCCGGCAAAGAGCTGGGTGAGATGCTTCAGAAGCTTTTAGAGCTGGTGCTGGATTATCCGGAGTACAATAACAGGGAGAAGCTTTTGGAGGAAGCAAAAAAGTATCTGTGAGAGTTTTTCTTAGATAGTCATATCATACTTTCAGAGTTCTTCTCATATGATAGTTTAGCCGGACGAATCAGGTGTTGTCCATGGGGGGCAGCCGTGGGAAACCGTGCGGGGACGTAAACGAATCAGGAGGGGCCGGAAGTGAATGACAGGGCAGTTGAGTTATTGGGACAGTATGAAATAGAAGTGCGGCGAACCAGAAAGGGAAGGGGCGCCATTTTGTGTGAAACCGATAAGGGGTGTCTGATTTTTAAGGAATATTCGGGGAATCAGGATAGAATAGAACTTCAGGAGAAGCTGTTAGAACAGGTGGCGCATACGGGCCTGGTACAAGCGGAGTCTGTCATTCCCAATAAGGAGGGCAGCCTGCTTGTGAAGGACAATGACGGGGTCAGTTATGTGCTGAAAACCTGGCGGGATGCCAGAGAGTGCAATATTCATGACAAAGAGGAGTGCGCAGAGGCGGTGCGGCTTCTGGCCAGACTTCATGAAAGCATGGTGCTTCCAAAGGATACGGAGAATCTCCCGGCGGTTTTTCAGGTGGATAAGGAGTATGAAAAGCATAACAGGGAGTTGAAGCGGGTGCGCAAGTTCCTGCGGCAGAAAGGGCAGAAGACAGGATTTGAAATTAATCTGCTGCATCATTTTGACTTCTTTCTGGACCAAGCCGTTGCTATAACGGAGGAATGGAAGGAATATTGCAGGGCAGACCAGGGAAGGGCCGCCACAGAAGAAGACATGATCGCCTTTTGCCATGGAGATTATCAGTATCACAACATTTTAAGGGATGGCGGCGGATGGTTTCTGGTGAATTTTGAAAAGTGTCTGCGGGATAATCCCATTCGGGACTTGTATCTGTTACTGCGAAAGCTCCTGGAGAAAAGTAACTGGTCGGTGGATTTGGGAGCGGAGCTTTTGGAGGTGTATGAAAAAGAAAGGCAGATTTCTGCCCAAAGCTGGATTGACTTGTATTATCGTTTTGCGTATCCGGAGAAATTCTGGAAGATTGTGAATTTTTACTATAATTCAGGAAAGGCATGGATTCCGGGACGTAATCAGGAGAAATTGGATCGGGTGGTCAACCAGGAGGAGGAAAAGCAGAAATTTTTAACTGAAGTATTTCGGAATGTAGAACGGCTTGGAAGGCGTTAAGGGAGGAAGCACTGAAGAAGGCGGGAGATAAGTATGAGAGATACCAATAGTAAAAGAAACGGGAATCACAGGGGGAAGAGAAGAAATCTGGCAGGCGTTGCGGTATTGACAACTGTTTTGTGGCTTACAGGCTGTGGGGTTCCCTTTCCGGGTAATTTGTCGGCAGGGACGCCTTCGTCGCCCCAGGACAGGGTGGATACCGGGTTTGTGGTGACAGGGCCGGATAGTTATGATTCCGCAGATACGGCCATTTTGGTAGGGCGCAACGAAGAGGAAAACACGGTGACTTTTCTGAATCTGGATCTGGGGCGGAAGTATACGCTTTCCATGGACGGGACCACAAGGCTGTATGATAAATATGGGGAAGGAATATCCATGAATCAGCTGAAGATGGGGGATATTGTGGATGTGACTTTCTTGAAGGCCAAGAAACACTTGACCACCATGGGGCTGTCAGCCCGTTCGTGGAGTTATATGAACGTGGAAAATTACGAAATAGACCCTTCCAGAAGTGAAGTGAGCATTGGCTCCCAGGTGTATAAGCTCACATCCAACACCCAGTATTTATCGGAAGGAAATTTTATTGATTTGATGGATTTGAATGTGGCGGATGTATTGAGTTTTCACGGAATAGACAATCAGATACTGACTGTCAGGGTAGAGAAAGGGCATGGGTATCTGCGTCTTGTGAACGATGAAAATTTCATCGGGGGCTGGATTGAAATCGGGCAGTCACAGATAAGGAAGATTACGGAAGATATGCTTCTCCTGGTGCCGGAAGGCAGTTATAAGGTGAATGTGACGAACCGGGGCGGAGGAGGTATAAAGAATGCGGTGATTCGCCGGAATGAAGAAACGGAGCTGGATGTGGGTGATCTGGAAATTCCGGAACCCCAGGAGGGGATGGTACTGTTCTCCGTGACGCCCTCAAACGCAGAGCTGTACATTGACGGCACAAAGGTGGATGCCTCCCGTCCGGTGTCCCTGGAATATGGGATGCACCAGTTAATCGCCCGCGCGGATGGTTATCAGTCTATCACACAGTATATTCGTGTGGCCCAGGAGTCGGTTGGTATTGATGTGGAGCTTGATACGATATCGAAAGAGGAAAGTCCCTCTTCCACCTTTGCGCCGGCGGAACCATCCCCCACACCCAATGTTCCTACGGATACCACAACCACCTATTACAAGGTATACATTGACTCCCCGGAGAATGTTGAGGTGTATGTGGATGGCAATTATATGGGGGTATCTCCATGCAGTTTTAAAAAGGTGGAAGGCACCCATGTAATCACTCTGAGAAAGACCAATTATGAAACCAGAAGCTATACAATACAGGTAGATGACTCAGAGAAGGATTTGTCGTATTCATTTGCTGATTTAGTGGAAAATGCCTTGACAAACCCTTGAAAAACCTTTATATATATATGTAGACGTTTCAGAAAGCAGTGCGAAATGTACAAAATGAAAACTCGTAGGAGGAGTTCCACATGAATAAGACAGAATTAGTATCAGCTATGGCTGAGCAGGCTGGCATTTCCAAGAAGGATGCTGAGAAGGCATTAAAAGCGTTCACGGATGTGGTTACGGAAGAGCTTAAAAAAGACGGAAAAGTTCAGCTGGTTGGCTTTGGAACCTTTGAGGTGGTAGAGCATGCCGCAAGAGAGGGCAGGAATCCCCAGACAAAAGAGCCCATGCAGATTCCAGCTTCCAAGGCTCCTAAGTTTAAGGCTGGAAAGGTTCTAAAGGATATGTTGAATGATTAAGCTCTGGTAATTGATTTCAACACAGGAAGCCCGGCTAAAGGCTCATCTCATATAGCGCCCATACCATTTCCTTTTTATCAGGGGAAATTGGCGGACGAAACGCTGATTCAGGGTTTCGGTATTTTCAATTTATTGGACAAGGAGGCGTATTTGAGTTGGATGAGCATTTAACGGGCTTTTGATTTATGAAAAGGGGAATGTCAGAAGGTGTATTGTGGAACTCATAATGACAGGCGCCCGTAAGAGGGGCCTGGGATATGTGGACAGAGGACCGAAAACGTATGAGATTGGATAAATATTTAAAGGTGTCAAGAATCATAAAGCGCCGTACCGTTGCCAATGAAGCATGTGACAGCGGGCGGGTAATGATAAATGACAGGCCGGCCAAAGCCTCCGCCGAAGTGAAAAAAGGCGATATCATTACTGTGTCATTTGGCAATAAGGACGTAAAGGTTGAAGTGTTGGAGGTGCAGGAGTCTGCCAAAAAGGAAGAGGCAAAGGAACTGTTCCGATATTTATAAGAGATATATCGGCGGTTCTTTTTTCTGTTGAACCCTCATATACTTTATTACAATGATTTTGTAATAGTCCAGCTAAGAAATGTCAAGAGGATATTTAAAAACAGTCTCGAAACGGGGGCGCAATGTGTCTTTCAGACACATGGAAGGAAATTTCAGCTGAGTTCTTTGCGGATGAAATTTTCTTCCCTAGTCAGGGTGCCGAAGTGCAGAGACCGGAACAAATTCCCGCAAGCGGGACAAATCGCCATAAATGGCGATTGGAATAGGAGGGTTATGGAGGATTTAAGCGGAAGTACGCGGGCAGTGCATAAGATGACAATGACGAATCGAAAGAACTGCGCAATCAATGGTGTGAACGATGTGCTTTCCTTCGACATACATGAAATTCTACTTGAGACGGAACAGGGGATGCTGATGATAAAAGGGGATGAACTTCATGTCAGCAGACTGACCCTGGAAAAGGGTGAAGTGGATATAGATGGGAAGATAGACAGCTTTACCTATTCCGATGTAGCTGGGGGAGGACATAAAAACGAGTCTTTTCTGACCAGGCTGTTCCGGTGATCCCATGGTAAATGAGAGCGAATTTCTGCTGCATTCTCTTCTGATGGGAATATTTATTACTTATGTATATGATCTTTTGCGGATATTCCGAAGAGTGATTCCCCATAGCTCAATTTTGGTATCCCTGGAAGATCTGGTGTTCTGGGTATATTGCGCGGGAGAAGTCTTTCTGATGATGTACCGGGAAAGTGACGGAACGCTTCGTTGGTTTGCAGTGATTGGCGCATTGGCGGGAATGGTAACATATAAGAAATTAATCAGTCCTTTTTTTGTAAAATATGTTTCCCTTGCGTTGAACAAGCTGCTGAATCTGATTGGTGTGATACTCAGGTGGCTGTGCAGGCCCTTTGCCTTTCTTCTTGGGCGGGCGGGACATACCGCATACAGAGCCGGCGGAAAAGTGAGCCGGCGAGTGCGGAGAATCAAGAGATCTCTAAAAGACCGATTGAAATTTTTTGTGAAGACTTTGAAAATGAACCTGAAAATTGTGAAAGATGAGAAGAACGGCCCCATGTCGTCTGAAAGGACACCCTAATGGCAAGAAGACGGAAAGTTGCGTACCGAAAAAAATATCAGAATCGTTTTAGCATGTGCCTTGTTTCCGTGGTTGTGATTATGATTATGATTATGGTTCAGGTAAAAAATAATCAGCTTCAGCAGAAGATTGATGCTAAAAACGCGGAACTACAGCTGCTGGAAGCCCAGATTGAGGAAGAAAAGCAGAGACAGGCCGAGATTGAGGAGTTTGGGAAGGAAGTTCAGACCAAGGGTTATATTGAGAACATTGCAAGGGAAAAACTTGGGCTTGTCTATGAAGATGAGATACTTTTTAAAGAGGAAAAATGACAGGAAGATGGACTGTATTGTGGCGGGAGCATGAAGCTCCCGCTTTTTTTGTCGCAAAACTTTAAGGGAAAAGCTTTGTGTTTTTGACAAAAATCAAAGGATGCGGCGAGTATTATGTTAGCGTGCCTCACGGCCCCAATCTTTAGACAGTATCCGTCCATAAGGACCAAAAGTTTATGGCCGTGAGAACGGCGGGAATCCTTTAGAGAGAGGGGAGAGGGGACACAGGGACGGATACGGAACTATAATTATGAAAGGAAGTGGAGTAAAAGTGCTCAGACGCAAAGAAGAGGAGAAGAAACTACAGACGGCGCAGGTATCGGATCTGTGCAAGCGCAGACTGTTAAATTACGCAGACAGCTTTTGCGAGCTGGCCAAGAGTTATGATCGGGAATTTGTTCAGGAATGCCAGGATCGAGGGACATTGCTAATGGAAAGGAGGCTTTGGGAAAACAGACAGATCATCCGGGGGCATTTAACTGAAATGGCAAAAATCATGACAGAGGCGGCCTGTGAAGTACTTTCATATCAGCCAATGGAGGGAAAGAAAAAGAAGCTTTTGCTTCAGGCAATGGCGGAAGAAGGTATACGTGTAGAAAATCCCTGCTATTTGCCCAGGACAAATGGGCAGGAGGCGATGATACTTACCATGAGCACTTTGAAAGGGGCCAAGGTTTCCGCGGAAGAAGCCACGGATATGATTTCAGTCATCCTGAATCGGAGGCTGCAGCTTTCCGTAAGCAGCCCTTATCTTATTGAAAGTGTTCCCCAGAGTTTTATTCTGGAGGAAGAAGCGGGATTTTTGGTGCTTACAGGATTTTCCAAAGCAATCAAAGAAAATGAGACAATCTCAGGGGATAATTATTCTGTGATTGAAGCTGAGAAGGGCAGAGTGACTGTTATGCTTTCCGATGGCACAGGCTCCGGCGAGGCGGCGGGCAGGGACAGCGAAAAAGTGCTGGATTTAATGGAGAAAATGCTGGAAGCCGGGTTTGGGATGGATACGGCCATCAATATGGTAAACACTGCCTTATTCGCCGCAGGAGAGGACCAAAATCATCCCACATTGGACATATGTGATATTGACCTCTACCAGGGAAGCTGTCAGCTGCGAAAGGTGGGGGGCGCCATAACCTTTTTGAAGAGACTGGAAGAAGTGGAGCAGTTTGCCGTAGGAAGCCTGCCCCTTGGCATTTTTCAAAAGGTGGAGGTGCAGCCTGTGAATAAAACCTTGCAGGATGGGGATTTTCTGATTATGGTTTCCGACGGCGTTGTGGATGCCTTTGAAAGAGGGGAACAGGAAGGGGCCATATTGCGTGCTATTTCCGGGCTCCAGGGATCCAATCCGGGTGAAATGGCGCAACGGCTTCTGCGAATTGCTCTGTGTGCCTGCGGCGGCAAGATTACGGATGATATGACCATAGGCATAATCGGCATTTGGGAGTCATGAGAACGAATTGACTTTTGACAGATTTTAGGATAACATAGTAACCATGAGTGTAAGAGAAGATACGGAAAAAAAAGTATTTGCCTATATGGAAAAGCATCATATGATTGTGCCCCATGACAGGATTGTAGCAGGTGTTTCGGGAGGAGCGGATTCGGTATGTATGCTGTTTTTGCTGTTGGAATACGCAAGAAAAGTGCCCTTGACGTTAGCAGTGGTTCATGTAAATCATGGTATACGTGAAAACGCAGGGGCGGATGCGGCCTATGTGGAGTCGCTGTGCAAAGAGTACAGGATTCCCTTTTTCCTCACCCGGGCGGATGTGCGCAAACTGGCCTCGGAAGAGAAACGTTCGGAGGAAGAAATGGGCAGGAGAATTCGTTATGATGCTTTTCGGCGGGCGGCAGAAGAGCTGGGAGGGGCAGTGACGGCGGTAGCGCACAACAGCAATGACAATGGGGAAACCATGCTGTTTCACCTGTTTCGGGGGAGTGGTTTTGGAGGACTGGGAGGAATATGGCCGGTGCGGCAGGGGGCATACGGGAAAATGATACGCCCCATTCTCTGTCTGGAACGAAGTGAGGTGGAAGCCTATCTGACAGTGAGGCAGATTTCCTGGTGTATGGACGAGACAAATAATGGGGACGACTATTGCAGAAACCGCATCCGGCATAATATTTTGCCATACGCGGAAAGGGAAATCTCCCAGGGAGCCGTAAGGCATATGTGCCGGACGGCGGAAATGCTTCAGGAGACGGAGGCATATCTGGAACAGCAGACACGGCAGGCGTTGGAACAATGTCTGGTTCAGAACAAGGGGACAGGGGCGAAATATGTATTTGAGACAGAAATCTTCCGAACCTTTCATGAAGTGATACAAAAGCGCATGATATTCTCTGTATTAAAGAGAATATCACCGGAGAGCAAGGATATTTTTCTGGTACATGTGCAGGACACTTTGTCCCTTATGACAAAAGAGGGAAATCACAGCATAAATCTGCCCTTTGGAATAGTGGCACGTAGGGAGTATGGAAGAGTAATAATTGAACAGCCGCCGAGTGACCGGGAAGGCGGTGAAATATGGAATGGAAATCCTGTGATGCTGCCTTCATGGACAGAGATGATGGAAGCTCCCTGTCTGTGTGATGTGGGAAACGGAGAACAATTGGAGTTTAGAATCATTTTTGGAAAGAAAGCTCAGAAAGTTCCGGAAAACCGGTATACGAAATGGTTCGATTATGATAAAATAGAAGAACCGCTGATGATACGCGCCAGGAGAACCGGGGACTTCTTCACAATTGCGGCTGGTACAGGGCATATGGCGCACAAGTCCCTGAAAGAATATATGATAGCGGAAAAGATACCAAAGCAATTGCGTGAAAAGATACCTGTCATAAGTTCAGGGAGTCATATTGTATGGCTGGTGGGGTGGCGGATTAGCGAATATTTTAAGGTGGATGAGAATACAAAACGCATTTTGCAGGTAAAATTATTACAGGATGTGGAAAATGTCAATGTGGAAAACACAAAAAACGGAGGATAAGGATGGCGGAACGTGTGAGGGTACTTTTATCGGAAGAAGAAGTGGATGCAAGAATTCAGGCGATAGGGGAAGAAATCAGCAGAGATTATGAAGGGAAACAGGTACATTTAATCTGTGTCCTAAAGGGCGGCAGCTTTTTCATGTGCGAGCTTGCGAAGAGAATATCGGTGCCAGTATCATTGGATTTTATGTCGGTGGCCAGTTATGGAAGTGATACCAAGTCCAGCGGTGTGGTGAAAATCGTAAAGGATTTGGATGAATCCTTGAGGGATAAGGATGTTATAGTAGTGGAAGATATTGTGGACAGCGGCAGGACGTTAAGCTATCTGCTGGAAGTGTTGAGGAGCAGGGAGCCGAGGTCATTGCGGCTGTGTACGTTGCTTGATAAGCCCGAGAGGCGTGTGGTAAATGTGGCGGTGGATTATACGGGATTTCAGATACCGGATGAATTTGTAGTGGGATATGGTCTGGACTATGCTCAGAAATATCGCAACCTTCCCTATATTGGGGTTGTGGAGCTGGATGAATAATCAGGATGCCTGATGTAGAGAAAGAACTGGAATAGGAGGCTTTGATAAGTTGGAGCAAAACAGGGGAAGTAGCAGTTTTAATTATTTTATGTTTATTTTTCTGTTGCTGGGTGTGGTAGTTCTTGCGGCATTGTTCGGCAATGTGGAGGAAACCTACACAAGAGAGCAGTTTATCAGGGATTTGGATGCGGATAAGGTGCAGTATGTGGTGGTCAATCCCAACAGAGAGGTACCCACGGGATACCTGGAGGTGGCTCTTGGAAACGGAGTGGAGCGGAAGCTGTTTGTGACAGACATTGTGGAAGCAGAGGCGCTGGTCAGATCCTATGGCTTTGATCCACGGGTGAAAGACGTGGCCAGGGAAAGCTGGCTGTTGACCACATTGGTGCCGCTGCTGATTATATTGGCGGTGGGAGGTTTCCTCTTCATGATGGTCAATGGTCAGAATGCCAACAACAGCAACAATAAGATGATGAATTTTGGTAAATCCCGGGCGGTGCTGTGTCTGTTTGACAAGCCCATTACCTTTGCCCAAGTAGCGGGATTGAAGGAAGAAAAAGAAGAACTGGAAGAGATTGTGGATTTCCTGAAGGAACCGGGCAAATACGGTAATCTGGGAGCCAGGATTCCCAAAGGGGTATTGTTGGAGGGACCGCCCGGAACAGGGAAAACGCTGCTTGCAAAAGCGGTGGCAGGGGAGGCGGGTGTTCCGTTTTTCAGCATTTCCGGTTCTGATTTTGTGGAAATGTTTGTGGGTGTGGGAGCTTCCCGTGTCCGTGATTTGTTTTCGGAAGCCAAAAGGCATTCTCCCTGTATTGTGTTTATCGATGAGATTGACGCAGTGGCCAGGCGCAGGGGTACCGGTATGGGCGGCGGACATGACGAACGGGAACAGACCCTGAACCAGCTGTTGGTGGAGATGGATGGTTTCGGTGTCAATGAGGGCATCATTGTCATGGCGGCTACCAACAGGGTGGATATATTGGATCCGGCAATTCTAAGACCCGGGCGATTTGACAGAAAAGTGGCAGTGGGACGGCCCGATGTGGGCGGCAGAGAGGATATTTTAAAGGTACACTCCAAGAACAAACCTCTGGCGGAAGATGTGGACTTGAAACAGGTAGCCCAGACAACAGCCGGATTTACGGGAGCTGATTTGGAGAACCTTATGAATGAGTCAGCTATTCTTGCGGCAAAGCAGGGCAAGGGGTATATCACTCAGGAGGATATACGCAAAGCTTTTGTGAAGGTGGGCATTGGCGCCGAGAAGAAGAGCCGTGTTATATCAGACAAAGAAAAGCGTATCACCGCATATCATGAAGCCGGTCATGCCATTTTGTTTCATGTGCTGCCGGATGTGGGGCCTGTGTATACGGTTTCCATTATTCCCACAGGGCTTGGCGCAGCGGGTTACACCATGCCTCTTCCTGAAAAGGATGAAATGTTTCTGACCAAGGGGCAAATGTTTCAGGAAATCATGGTTTCTCTGGGAGGAAGGATTGCGGAAGAACTTGTCTTCAAGGATATAACCACCGGGGCGTCCAGTGATATTAAGAAGGCTACCCAGGTAGCCCGCAGAATGGTCACACGTTTTGGCATGTCTGACAGCATTGGTGTGATATGTTATGACAGTGACGATGATGAAGTATTTATCGGCCGGGATCTGGCTCATGCCAAGTCCCATAGTGAAGTGATATCGGGAGAGATAGATAGAGAGGTTAAAAAGATAATTGACGAGTGTTATTCCAAAGCGCGAGATATTATTCAGGAGCAGGCAAAAGTACTTCATAAATGCGCAGAACTGTTATTGGAAAAGGAAAAAATAGGGCGAGAAGAATTTGAGGCGCTGTTTGAGGTGGAAGGTTGACAGGGTTTGTACAAAACTAACAAAAAAACAAAGTAGGTTTTGTTAATTTTGTGAATTTTGGGAATAGGCAAAATGGGGCATGGATGGTATTATAATATGCGTAACCCCCCAATACATTATATAGTTTTTGCTATACCCCATAAGTAATACCTTCTCAAAAAGGGCAGCCACCCCATGGCTGTCCTTTTTATTTGGAAATATGCCGTGAAAGCGGCACAGGGTCGTGGAGCCGGCGGGTGGGAAATACCGTCCCCTGCCGGGTCAATCAATTGTCAAGGTGGGTGCGAGTTATGGAAGTAAGCTTGGAAGAAATAGTACAGTTGGAAAAGGTGCATCGTTATATTTCAAACATGCGTCCTGTTTTCAACAAAAGGGCATTGTTTTCGGATACTACAAGTGAATATCTGTCTCCGGAGGAACCAAATGCCTATGATGAAGTGACGATTCGTTTTCGGACGGCAAAAAATAATATGGATCAGGTTTTTCTGGTATGTCAGGAAAAGAAATATCTGATGAAGCTGGTAGAGTCTGACAAGCTGTTTGACTATTATGCGTGTCAACTTCAATTGGGAGAGGAAAAGACTTCCTACTATTTTGAGCTGCGTTCCGGTTCTTTGGTAGGCTATTATAATACCAGGGGACTGGTGCATGATGTAAACGAGTATTATAATTTTATTGTCATACCGGGATTTAAGACGCCGCACTGGGCCAAAGGAGCGGTAATGTATCAAATCTACGTGGATCGCTTCTGCAACGGAGATACCTCCAATGATGTATTGACCAATGAATATTGCTATATTAATGAACCGGTGCATCAGGTAGCGGATTGGGACAGGTATCCGGCGCAGATGGATGTGCGGGAATTTTATGGAGGGGATTTACAGGGAGTGCTGGACAAGATGGATTACTTGCAGGACCTGGGAGTGGAGGTAATTTACTTTAATCCGTTGTTTGTCTCGCCGTCCAATCATAAATATGATATCCAGGATTACGACTATATTGATCCTCATTTTGGCAGGATTGTAATTGACAAGGGAGATTTGCTTGCGGCGGGGGAGAAGGAGAACAGACTGGCTTCCAGATATATCAACAGAGTGGCCAATCTGACGAATTTGGAGGCAAGCAATGAGCTGTTTATTCAGGTGGTGGAAGAAGCCCACAGGCGGGGAATGCGTGTCATCCTGGATGGTGTGTTCAACCACTGTGGCTCTTTTAATAAATGGATGGATAGGGAACGTATTTATGAGAAAGTGAAGGGATACGAAAAGGGAGCTTATGTCAGTGAGGACAGCGTTTACAGGGAGTATTTTGATTTTCATAATCAGAACAGCTGGCCCTATAACAGCTCATATGACGGCTGGTGGGGACATAATACACTGCCCAAGCTGAACTATGAAGGTTCAAAAGAACTTTTTGACTATGTGATGTACATAGGAAAAAAGTGGGTATCCCCGCCGTACAACGCAGACGGATGGCGCCTTGATGTGGCTGCGGATCTGGGGCATAGCCGGGAATTTAATCATTATTTTTGGAAAAAGTTTCGTAAGGCTGTCAAGGAGGCCAATCCTGACGCCATTATTTTGGCGGAACATTATGGGAATACCAGAGAATGGCTTCAGGGAGATGAATGGGACACTGTAATGAATTATGATGCCTTTATGGAACCTGTGACCTGGTTTTTGACAGGAATGGAGAAGCACAGCGACGACTATCGGGAGGATTTACTGGGGAATGTGTGGACTTTCTGGGGAGCCATGAAGCATCACAGCGCGAATTTCTCACTCCCAAGCTGGCAGGTGGCCATGAACCAGCTGTCCAATCATGACCATTCACGTTTTCTCACCCGTACCAACCGAAAGGTGGGCAGAACCAGCACATTGGGGCCGGAAGCGGCGGAACAGGGCATTAATAAGGCAGTGTTTCGGGAAGCGGTTGTGATGCAGATGACGTGGGTGGGGGCTCCCACCATTTATTACGGCGATGAGGCCGGCGTATGCGGATTCACGGACCCTGACAACAGACGGACATATCCATGGGGAAGGGAGGATCAGGAGTTGATAGCCTTTCACAGGGATATTATCCGTATCCGCAGGGAGAACAGAGAGCTGCGTACAGGCTCCATCATGTATGTGGACTGTGATTATAATTTTTTGGCCTATGGACGTTTTCGCAATGAAGGAAAATGTCTCATACTCATAAACAATAACAGTCATCTTGTCTATAAAGTAATTGCCGTGTGGGTATTGGGAACGGAAAAACAGGGAAAGATGAAGACATTATTGTATACGGACGCCGAGGGATATGTCACCGGGGGGCAGGAGTATGAAATTACGGCCGGCAAAATCAGGGTGGAACTGCCTGCTACCAGTGCTATGGTGCTGAAATATGAGCCATTATAGGGAGAAAAGGCAGAAAGTTGTTCCATATAAGTAAAACGGGGCTTTTACCATGCAAAAATGATGCATGTACGGATTATACTTGTCTCCAGTGGTTGGAGATTCTGCACAGAGCGTTGAAGGGCTGGAAAGGAGCGGTTTGTGAAGAAAAAGCAGGTTTTGGCAATTCTTTTGATCTGTACATGTGTCTTTCGGGGATTCCCCCAATCGGTAGAGGCCCAGGAGGATTCTCATACTCTGTTGCTGCAAAGGTATGAAGAGTATCGGAGGAGATTTGCCGCCATAGAAATGGTGGAGGATATAGAAGAAAATGGGTATGAGATTATAGAGGATCAAAGTTTTCCCATACTGTTGGAGTCCTTTGGCGAAGAGGAAGTGATGTTTATTCCCGCCATGGACAGGGAGTATCACAGATTGGCCGTAATGATTGCCGATGGAGAGGGAGAGGTGCTTTTCAAGACAGATCAGTTGGAGACGAATTATAAGTATCTGGGGCAATTGGAGCAGCCAACCATGGGAATTGCCGCAGTGTCCTTTAAGGATCTGGACCAGGATGGATTCACGGATATTATTCTGATTACCAATTGTGAGAATTCTTCCGGAGAGTATGCGGGAAAGACATATAAGACGGGGGATGTGCTTTTTCAGAAGGAAGGGACATTTTACCGGGACTGGCGTATATCGGATAAGATTAATCGCTTCAGTATGAATAAAAGCGCGGATTTTATAGCTGCCTATGTGCAGGACGGCAATTCCACGGAGGTATTGTATACCGCATCCACTCTCAGGGAGTTAAGGGAGAATGGGTTTCAGATTATTCCAGAGCAATATGAAACCGTTGATTTCGAGAAGCAGGGGCGGCTGAGGGTGGTGCCGGGATATATCAGAATGCGGATATATGATATATTCATGATATATCTGGTCAATGAGGAAGGGGAGATTGTGTGGAGTTTTCAGCCCATGGATGAGTATGACAATCTGTATTCCCTGAAAGGGATTACCTGTCAGGACATGGATGGGGATGGAATGAAGGACATTGTGGTGCTTGCCGGATACAGTTACGCAGGGGCGGACGGGGAACTCATGGTTGATGTGAGGTGTTCGGTGTACTATCAGCGCACGGATGGTTTTGCGGAGGATACGGATTTCTGTGATGCGTATCGGGGGACGGAAGAAGATAAGGTATATGAACTGGTGAAAAGCATCAGGGAATATTGGGGGTGGCCGAAAGAAGAATGATCAAAATACTGATAGTGGATGATGAGAAGTCAATATGTGATTTAATAGATATCAATCTGTCGGCGGCAGGCTATCAATGCAGGACGGTGCAGGATGGACTGAAGGCCATTGACATAATTGAGTCGGAGCGTTTTGATCTGATATTGCTGGATATTATGCTGCCAGGTGTGGATGGTTATGATATTATGGAGTATATCAGACCGCTGAAGATACCGGTGATTTTCATTACCGCGAAACATGAGGTGAAAGACAGGGTAAAGGGGCTTAAGCTTGGAGCGGAGGATTATCTGGTGAAGCCTTTTGACGTGGTGGAACTGGTGGCAAGGGTGGAGGTGGTGCTGCGGCGCTATAATAAGACGGAGAGCATACTTACGGCAGGGGACGTCATTGTGGATCTGGATGCCAGAACGGTCACAAGGGCGGGGCGGCCGGTGGTGCTTACCAATAAGGAATATGGATTGTTGGTATTGTTTATCAGCAATAAGAATATAGCCCTGTTTCGTGAAAACCTCTATGAAAAAGTCTGGGGGGATGAATACATGGCAGACAGCAGGACATTGGATTTACATGTCCAGAGGCTGCGCCGGAAAATGGGGTGGGAGGACAATTTGGTAGCGGTTTATAAGATTGGCTATCGATTGGAAATCTGAATATGAAGCTTCTATATAAAATTCTTCTTTGTACCATTATCATTATGGCGGCAGCGTTTGGACTGAGCGGGTATTTTTTTGTGAATTTCGTGTTTGAAACGGCGCTGAACCGTGAAATTGCCCAGGCGTTGGATGACAGCAATATCTTGCAGTTTGCCTTTGAAACGGCTGCGTTGAATGTGCCCACCAAATACAATGTATTGCAGGATATTGCTGTGGAACAAATCGGTTCCAGACTGGAGAGAAGTGGAAAACTTACAGGAAGATGTCTCCGGCTGTCCGGCGAAGAGCGCAAAGTGCTGTATGTCAGCGATGATTTTCCGCAGGATACCTGTCTGCTTGCGCAGATTCCGGAGAATGCCAGAACCTGGCAGGTGGTCCGAAATGGGGATCACTATTATATCCATACGGGTATCAGGGTGAATGCTCTGAATCGTATGTTATATTTGGAGACTTCGGAAGACATTACGGAAATATTTGAAGAGCGTACCATGGGATTTTCCGTATACCGGCGGGTGACTTTGGCCATGTTATTATGCAGTTCGGCGGTAATGCTGTTGCTCTGTATATGGCTGACAAAACCTATTCGGCTGCTGACCCGTGCCACCAGAAAAATGGCCGAAGGGGATTATGCTTATCGTGCCAGGCAGGTGAGCGGAGATGAACTTGGACAGTTGACGATGGATTTCAATCATATGGCGAAGGTTCTGGAGGATACATTTGGCGAACTGAAAGAAGAAATCAGAGCCAGGGAAGATTTTATTGCGGCCTTTGCCCATGAATTAAAGACTCCCTTGACTTCCATTATTGGCTATGCCGACTTGCTTCGCTCCAGAAAGCTGGATGAGGAAAAGCACTTTTTGTCCGCAAATTACATATATACTGAGGGAAAGCGCCTGGAAAATATGTCCTTCCGCCTGCTGGATATTATTGTGACAAAGCGTGAGACGATAGATTTGCAGCCTGTGGAGACAAGGGTATTGTTTGACTATCTGGAAGATATGTTTTCCGGGAAGGAGAAATCAGGACTTAAGGTATCTTATGAAGAGGGGACAATATATGCTGAAGTAAATCTGCTGAAATCGGTGCTTTTGAATCTGGTGGACAATGCCTTTAAAGCTTCCATGGAAGAAGGGGTGGTGGAAGTGTCAGGTCATAAGCAGGAAAATGGAGAATATATATTTAAAGTAAAGGATTATGGTGTGGGAATCCCGGAGGAGGAACTCAAGAAGGTAACAGAAGCGTTTTATATGGTGGATAAATCCCGTTCCAGAAGCAAAAACGGCGCAGGGCTTGGTTTGGCTTTGTGTGTGGAAATCCTGAGACTGCATCACAGTGAACTGAAGATAGAGAGTAAATTGGGAGAGGGTACGTGTATCAGTTTCATGATTTCGGGCACTTCTACAAATTGTCAAAAGGTCTCCGGCAGGGACAGAGTATTTCAGACACAGGGGATGAAAAGAGGAAATTGAAAAACAGAGAATTGAAAAAAGAAACCAGGGCAGGGGGCAGGAAAATCAGTCTCTTGCTGATTCCTTTTGCCGCAGTGATAGTGGGGCTTGCGGTTTGGGGACCGGAAGAACTGGCGCAGTATCGTGACAGGGAAATTTTGAACCAGATTCGGATGCAGGAAACCGATACTGGGATGGAAGGGTATCGGTATGCTCTGAGCAGCAATGAGAAACTGTATATATTGTCCCAATGTCTGGACAGTCAAGTGATGCCGGAAAGCGATCAGAATGCCATGACCCGAGTAGATATGGGCTATCAGGAACTGGGGGGCAATTATGCCCTGGTAGTCAACAGAAAAGACGCTTCCGGACAGGAAGTGTCTAAAAGTGATGGAATCAGCATATGCAATGAAGGAATAGAAGAACTGAAAGAATTGAAAATATTGCCTGATGAGGTAAAAGCATTGACGGACTATTCATATAATGCTATCCTGTATTCTGCGATAGATGTCTTAGAACCCAGGAATAATGTCCTTGTGTGGAAGATTAGTCTCAGCACCGCCAAGCAGAACGCGAACAAGGAAAATCGGCTTTTGGACGCTTATGTGGATGCGGATACGGGTAAGGTGTATGAATTCTATGCCAGGACAAGACATACCCGTTGGAACCAGGTGGACGCGGATTCCATTGTCAGAGCATGGGCAGAATATATGGGGCTGGGGGAACCTGAGGAGTGTGAGAATACCAATCCGCTTTCAGAGACCACGCCATATTTTAAAAAGTACAGTTTTGCCGGGCCGGAGGAAAACAGTACCATTGTGACAATTGGATTTTATGAGGGAATCAACGAATTATATTTAAAGGTGTCCAGGTAGGAAGGAGCATGGGCGGCTTTTGGATAGAGGATATGGAATATGATACAAATAGTATGGAAAAACGATGACATTTGTATACACATGTTTTGTATGCTGTTATTGTGAATACATTTCGGAGGAAAAGGACATGTACGGACAGTCAGGCAGGAGAGAGCACAGGGAGGTAAATTTGGTAAGAATGTCACCTCATGACAGCAGGACAAACAGGCAGCGAAAGGGCAGGAGGCGCCGGCGGAAGGCACAGAGATCAGCAATATTACTTGCGTTCAGTCTGTTTTTGATTGTTTCCTGTATGGGGACCTTGTATTATGTTCTTCATCTGGATGCTCAGGAAAGCACATCGGATGGAAAAACGGGGATTTCACAGGAAGACTTATCAGGGATTATATTGGATGACCCTGAAGAGATTCTGCCAAAGGTAACGGAAGAACCCAAACCCACACAGATTCCCCCGGAAGAAGAGACGCCTTTGGTGGCCATTGATCCGGGACATGGCGGTGTGGACGGGGGCAGCGGCAGAGGCAGTGTCCTGGAGAAAGAAGTCAATCTGGAAATTGCCCTGCGTCTGGAAGATAAGCTGCAAGAGATGGGATTTGAGACCATTATGATCCGGGAGGATAACGAAACCACCGTTTCAAAACAAGACAGGGTGGTGAAGGCAAATGAAGCTAAGGCGGATGTGTATATCAGTATCCACCAGAATACTTATGAGGACAGCGACAATGAAGTATCCGGAATAGAGACATATTATTGCAATGACACGGAGGGCAGTAAAGAGTTTGCCCAGTTGGTTCATGACAGTGTGGTGGCGGCAACAGGAGCCAGAGACAGGAATCTGCGGGAGTCGGATGGTCTGTATGTGGTCAGAGAGGCGGATATGCCGTCCTGTCTTGTAGAGTGCAGTTTTTTGACCAATAAGAAGGAAAGAGAAGCCATTGCGTCAGCGGAGTATCAGGAGAAACTGGCAGCGGGTATGGCGGAAGCAATCTATGATTTCTTTTACCAAGAAGATAAATAACATCCGTCACGGAAAATATGCGGTATGGAGGTAGCGGGTGAATAAGGATTTAACAGTGGGAGAGCCTCAAAAAGTGTTATGGCAATTTTGCCTGCCTCTGTTTGGAAGTGTTATTTTTCAGCAGCTCTATAACATTGCGGACAGCTTTGTGGTGGGGAAGTTTGTGGGTGAAAATGCCCTGGCGGCTGTGGGAAACAGTTATGAGATTACATTAATCTTCATTGCGTTTGCCTTTGGGTGTAATATAGGCTGTTCCGTAGTTGTGTCCAGGCTGTTCGGTACAAAAGAATATGGAGAGATGAAAACGGCAGTCTACACATCTCTCATTGCCACAGGGATGCTGTGCCTTGGGTTAATGGCAGGCGGTGTGATTGGGTGTGAAGGTCTTTTGCGTCTGATACATACCCCGGAGGAAGTGTTTGCGGATTCAATGCTTTACCTTGATATTTATATTTGGGGATTGCCGTTTTTATTTTTTTACAATGTGTGTACAGGTATTTTCTCTGCTATGGGGGATTCCAGAACGCCGTTTTATTTTCTGGCGGCTTCGTCCCTGGCCAATATAGCCATGGATGTGCTGTTTGTAAAAGCCTTTCAAATGGGCGTGGGAGGAGTGGCCTGGGCCACTTTCCTCTGTCAGGGAATGAGCTGTCTGTTGGCAGTTGCCGTTGTGCTGAAAAGGCTGCGCGGCATTGTCACTGAAGAGAGGGTGGCATTGTTCTCCTGGCAGCTGCTGGGGAAAATTGCCGTTGTGGCCATTCCCAGTATTTTGCAGCAGAGTTTTATCTCCATAGGCAATATTGTGTTGCAGGGTGTAATCAATGGGTTTGGGCCAAGTGTGATGGCCGGGTATTCCGCCGCCATTAAGCTGAATAATCTGGTGATTACTTCTCTGACCACCATAGGAAACGGCATATCAAATTTTGCTTCACAGAATATTGGCGCAAACAAATTGGAACGTGTGAGACAGGGATTCAGAGCAGGCTGGAAAATGGTGTGGATTATCTGCCTGCCTTTGGTGCTGCTTTATGTTCTGGGAGGAAGGATTCTTCTGTATCTGTTTATGGAAGATATTACAGGTACGGCCATTGACACAGGAGTGCTGTTCCTGCGCATTGTATCGCCGTTTTATTTTGTGGTGTCCGTAAAGCTGGCGGCGGATGGGGTACTCCGGGGAGCGGCGCTGATGGGGCGGTTTATGGCGGCTACCTTTACGGATCTCGTTCTCAGAGTGGTTCTGGCTATGTGCTTTGCGGCTCCTTTTGGCTCTGTGGGCATTTGGTGCGCATGGCCTGCGGGCTGGGTCATTGGAATGGTGTTGTCAGTTTACTTCTATCATCGTTCCTTTCGGGATTTGTCCTGCTAGAGCGTGTTTGAAAATTGCTTTCTGACAGCTGTGCGTCACAAAGCAATTTTCAAACACGCTCTAGAGCAAAAAGAGAGAAAAGTACTGTGTCTAAGCTTATAAGACACAAAAAGTTGAGGATGCATGAAAGGACGATTTGGGGGCGTCAAACCAAGTACCTATTTTGTGAAACTTTCGCAAACACAGGCGTCCGGGGCATGGGGGGGTTACGTGACAGAGATATAAATTTTTCTTGCTTTTTTTTCATATGTGTGATATAATAACAGACGGTTGAAATGTATGGAATTATGAATATGGATGGATTCCCGAGTGGCCAAAGGGGACAGACTGTAAATCTGCTGCGAATGCTTCGGTGGTTCGAATCCACCTCCATCCATTGAATGCTCAGGCCGGAATTATTTTATTGTTATGTATTCTGGTTGGGTATTGCTGAAGCTAAGGCAGTGACAGGAGCAGTGAGAAAGCAAAGGAACTGCGCAATCTGCTGGTATGGCGGAATAGGCAGACGCAACAGACTTAAAATCTGTCGAACATTAGTTCGTGCCGGTTCAAGTCCGGCTACCAGCATTGTTATGTATAAGAATTCGTTATAATTTTTTTCCTTTTTTCCCTTTTCAGAAAGGAAACCATGATGGCTGTAAGCCGAAATCATGGTTTCTTTTTTGGTTATTAGATTCATGTACCGCAGTATTTATCAGCAAGTTTCAGGGCGGATATAATGGGAACAATCAGGATTCCGCAGAAAAAATTGCTGATGCCGTGAATACAATCCCATGGAAGTCCGGCCACAATCCAGGCAATCGTGCTTTGAAAGCTCATGCCAAACAGGATAGCCTGTGCAGGGGCATACAATGTGCCATATAAAAAGCCATGGGAGGCACAGACCGCCATATATACAAAAGGCCGTATTTTTTGGGGCATTTTTCGGGGAAGGAGCATAACACCCCCCCATAAAACGGCCCATAAATACAGGTGAGGAATCCACCAGGACGCAAAGCCGCAGAAAATGCCATTAAGCAGTACATAGAGATAAATGGGGTACAATGCTTTTACGCCATATACCACCGTAAAAGCTATGGTAAAGACACCCAAAAGATGAATGTTTGGGGCAAATTCCAGGATGATTTTGGAGGCATACATTACGGCGCCCAGCATTGCGAATACTGCCATTTCTCTGGTGTTCAGCTTCATGCCTATTCCACCTTAAAGGAGTAATGGTCCCCTTCTGTAATTTTTGTGGTGTCAACACTGGTGGCGGCATATTCACCGTTGATATAAAATGCCCAATACACCCCATCTTTCTCAAAGTCTGCGGTAATGCCGTTGACGGTTTTGACATAGAGTCCGTAAGGACCCTCTTCTCCCGCAATGAGCCCTGCCTCCAACAAAGCTTCCCCCACCGTTTCCTTGTCCGTATGAATTTCAAACAAAGTCTCCGTTCCCTCTTTGTCCGTTACGGTGAAGTCAAAGCGCAAAGCGCCTTCTCCGAGAAGGGTTACATTTTCCTTTTGAGCGTCTCCGGAATTCTGCTCCGTATTTGTGGACGGTGTGTCCGTCTTGCCATTACATCCGGTTGTAGTAAACGCTGTAGCCACAATCAGCGCCATACAAAGGATAAATGACATTAAATGTCTCTTCAGTTTCTTTTGCATGATGTGATCTCCTTTGATTTTATTTCTCCCTGGAAAACCGGCGCTCGCAGTAATACGGATTGGACGCAAAATACTCTTGGATGAAAGGAAAAGGGTATCCTGCCCGTAAATCAGGGGATTGTAAGTTCGGATATTTCGGCTTGGCATTTTGCCCACCGGCCTTCTCGGAGTTCCTCCAATGGCTTTGTCCCGGATTGTGGCATCCGGTCAGGCAGACAATGAACAGCAATGCCTCACGGCGACGGGCTCGCACAGGATTTGCACCTGTTTCCCCGGACAATACGAATTTTATCATAATACTTTATAGCGTGTTCGTCAACTGCCAGTTTTATATGGTAGTATCACATCACATTTTGCTATGGCAGAATCAGGAATCCGGTTAAAGGTATGGGCATAAAATCACATCATATTTTCTCTATGGCATTATCAGGTGGCCGGTGAAAGGTACTGGTATTTAATCGTCCTCATCGTTTTTGCTGGATAAGGGCAGGGTAAAGATGAATTCGCTTCCTGCGCCTTCCGTGCTGATGACGTTAATGTGTTCGCCGTGACTGTTAATAATTTCCTTTACAATGGAAAGTCCCAGCCCAGTACCTTTCTTGTCCTTTCCCCGGGAGAGATCCGATTTATAGAAGCGGTCCCAGATTAATTTTAAATCGTCTTTTGGGATACCAATGCCGGTGTCCTTGATAGAAAGAAAGAGCTTATTTTTCTTTACAGAGGTTTCCACTTTGATTGTGGAACAGTGATGGCTGAATTTAATAGCGTTGTCCAAGAGGTTATAAAGCACCTGCTGTATTTTCTCCATATCGGCATACACGTACATTTCCTCATCCGTGAGTATCAATTCGATGGAAAGTATTTTTTTACGGCAGGTGCCTTCAAAAGATGCGGCAGTGGCACGAATTATGATATTAATATCAAAATCCGTCCGATCCAGAAGCATTCCCTTGGTATTTAGATTGTTAAGGGAGAGCAGGCTGTTGGTGAGTTTTGTGAGCCTGTCTGTTTCGGCAAGTACAATGTTAAGGTACTTTTCGTGCTGTTCTTGTGGAATGGTGCCGTCAAGCATGGCTTCCAGGTATCCCCTGATAGAAGTCAGAGGAGAGCGGAAATCATGGGATACATTTGCCACAAATTTTTTCTGATCATCTTCCGCGCCGGCAATCTGGCTTGCCATATAGTTCAGGCAGGCGGCAAGATAGCCGATTTCGTCGTCACTTTCTACCTGAAATTCATAATGCATGTTTCCGTTGGCATATTGTTCCGTTGCGTAGGTAATTTTCCGCAGCGGTACATAGACAATTTCCGTAAAAAAAATCAGAATGATTAAGGACAAGAGGAAGAATACTACAAGTGTAATGTAGGAAATGCCTTGCAGACTGTTGCAGGATTCCTGTATATCCGTCATATCACAATGAATCACGACATAACCCTTTACCATATAGCCGGAAGTGATTGGAGCGAAGACGCTCAGCACATCCGAATCAAAATTGTTAAAAAAGCGGTTGATGGTGTAATAGGAACCACTGGTTATGGTGGGATCAAATCCTTCAATCATCACTACATTTTCCACATTTAAGGGTTGATTCGTATCCAGTACCAGGCGTCCGGAGGGATTGATTATGCGAATGATGGAGTCAAGATATGCTGCCAGGGAGTCTAATTGTGTTTTTACCGTTTCCAGGTCTGTTTCGCTGGTATACAGCCCCAGAGCATAGGTGTTGGAAATCAGAGTGGCTTCCACATAGAGATTTTCGGCTTTTTCTCGAATCAAATGTTCCCTGGTCATGCTGGGAACAAAAGTGGTTACAATGATAAAGCTGAATATTCCAAAAATAAAATAAGCCAGCACAAATTTCAAGTAGAGGGTTTTTTTCATGTATTCATTACCTCAAATTTATATCCGATGCCCCAGATGGTGGCAATCTTCCATTGTACATGATCTTTGATTTTCGCGCGCAGCCGTTTGATGTGAACATCAACGGTGCGTGTGTCTCCCAGATATTCGTATCCCCAGATTTGATCCAGAAGCTGTTCTCTGGTGAAGACACGATTGGGGGAAGCGGCAAGGAAATAAAGCAGCTCCAGTTCTTTTGGAGGCATATCTATTGTACGGCCCTGATAAAGTACGGAATAGTTGGTGAGATTAATGGACAAATCCGGGTATTGGACACATTTCTCATCAGAATTCTCAGGAATAACACTGGCAGGTTTGTAACGACGCAGAACCGCTTTGACTCTTGCCACCAGTTCTTTGGAGTCAAAAGGCTTTTCGATGTAGTCGTCGGCGCCCAGCTCCAACCCAAGCACCTTGTCAAATATTTCCCCTTTGGCTGACAGCATGATTATGGGGACCTGATATTTGGAGCGAACTTCACGACATACCTGATAGCCGTCTATGCCCGGCAGCATTATATCCAGTAAAATTAAATTGGGGTTAAAGCTTTTCATGGAGGGCATGACGGATTCTCCATCGTTTACTATCATTGTCTCATAACATTCTTTTGTCAGATAAAGGGAGATCAATTCTGCGATATTATTGTCGTCATCTACAATTAATATTTTCTGTTTACTTACCATTTCAGTGCTGCTCCTGTTTTTGATGTGTGGAAATTGCTTAGTATGAGCCGTTTATAACAATTACGCAGGCGCCATGTATGCGGCCGCAACCATAATGCGTCTTCTGGTACTCCATCCGGTCAGTAACCGCACTTTCAGTACTGCCTATTTTGCCATCTACTGCGTTGTCGTCAGCAGGCGTGTCCACCGCATCGCCTCCTTCCTCCTTGCAGACTGACAAAATATCCGGCACTGGCAGTGCAGTTACTGACCGGATGGAGCACTAGAGCGTGTTTGAAAATTGCTTTCTGACAGCTGTGCGTCACAATTTGCGGTAGAGTGGACCCCAATGAGGGAGGCATAGTGGGCTACGCTGACCGAATAAGGGCCGAATATACCGCAAAGCGGGGCGTGCAGATGGCGGGAATGAATTTTCAAACACGACAAGTGTGCCGACACATTTACTTTCAGACAAGTCATTTGGCGAAATGTAAACGTGTCGGTACACTAGGGATTATATTACTTGAAGGTGACAATGGTAACGCCCGCATCGCCTTCTCCATATTCTCCCAGACGGTATTCTTTTACATATTTCAATCTCTTTAAATAGTTGTGTACGGCATTGCGAAGGGCGCCAGTGCCTTTCCCATGAACCACTCTGACACTGGAGAGGTGCGCAAGGTAAGCGTCGTCCAAGTATTTATCCAAGTCGTTGAGGGCTTCATCCACAGTTTTTCCAAGGAGATTGATTTCTGTGGAAATGGAAAGAGATTTGGACATTTTAATTTTGGAAGAGCCAGAGGAGGAACGCAGCGGTTTGGAAGATACATTTCCGCTTTCGTCCATGATTACCAGATCTTTCACATTTGTCTGAATGCGCATAATGCCGCATTGGACAAACAAGGCCCCTTTGGCATCCGGCAGGGTACTGACGGTACCCTTCAGGTTCATGGATACGATTTTTACGCCATCTCCCTTTTTCAGTTTTTTGGGGTCAAGAGTATTGGCGACGGGCTGCTTCTTGGCACCGCCTACGGAGAGACGGTCATTTTTCTCAGTTATTTTATCTCTGACTTTCTGACGTTTCTTTTCAAGTTCCCTGATGTCCGCCCCTGCTGTTACCTTGTTAAAGTCCCTGATTGTCTCGTCTGCGAAATCTTTGGCTTCCTGAAGTATATTTCGAGCTTTTTCATTGGCCTCCCGCAGAATACGGTCTTTTGCCTGATCTATTTTTTCGTTCTTTTGGCGCAGTTGTTCCTGTAAAGTACGAATCTGCTCTTTATATTCAGAAATCTCCCGTTGCTCTCTTTCCATGGTCAGGCGGTTCTGTTCCAGGTTGGCAATAACATCTTCAAAGCTTTTGTCTTCCTGCCCAATCTGCTCCCGGGCAGCGCTAATGATTTCATCCGACAGGCCCAGTTTAGATGAGATGGCAAAGGCATTGCTTTTGCCGGGAATGCCGATGAGCAGACGGTAGGTGGGCTGTAGAGTCTCCACGCTGAACTCACAGCAGGCATTTTCTACAAAGGGGGTGGATAGGGCATATATCTTCAGTTCACTGTAATGAGTGGTGGCCATAGTGCGGATACCTCTTGCGTGCAGATAATTCAGAATCGCAATGGCCAACGCAGCGCCTTCCGTAGGGTCAGTTCCGGCTCCCAGTTCGTCGAAGAGGCATAGAGAATCGCTGTCTGCATTGTTTAAAATGTGGACAATACTCTTCATATGGGAGGAAAATGTGGACAAGCTTTGTTCTATGCTTTGCTCATCTCCAATATCTGCGTACACTTCCGTAAAGACGGACAGTTCCGAACGGTCAGCCGCCGGAATGTGCAGCCCGGCCTGACCCATCAGGACAAACAGCCCCACCGTCTTCAGAGAGACTGTTTTGCCTCCTGTGTTGGGACCTGTGACAATCAGCAGGTCAAAATCCCGTCCCAAATGTATATCAATGGGAACCACCTTTTGGCTGGCCAGCAGGGGGTGGCGTCCTTTCCTGATGTGGATGGAATGGCCTTCCTGAAACTGGGGCTCGGTGGCGTTCATGTCCATGGCCAGCTCCGCTTTGGCGAAGATGAAGTCCAGGAGAGTCATAACCTTTTGGTTGTCAGCCAGTTCTTCCGTGTGAGCCCCGGCCTGGGCGCTTAGTTCGGCCAGGATTTTTTCTATTTCCCCTTTTTCTTCCAGTTCCAGTTCCCGCAGTTTGTTGTTCAGTTCAACGACTGCGGCAGGCTCAATGAAATAGGTGGAGCCGGTGGCGGACTGGTCGTGTACCATGCCTGTGACCTGACCTTTGTATTCTGCTTTGATGGGAATACAATAACGATTGTTGCGCATGGTAATCACCGCATCCTGCAAGTAGCTGCGGCAGGACCCGATGAGCATGGAAGAGAGTTGTGTATGAATTTTGTCGTTGGTTTGCGACATGGAACGGCGAATGCTCTTTAATTTGGGGCTTGCGTCATCTGCAATTTCTTCTTCGGAAAGGATGCAGCGGTTGATTTCGTTGGCAAGCTGGGTTAAGGGGGTAAGCCGTTCAAAATAGGCGTCCAGGCTGTCCTGCGGAGATTCTTCCCTGTCTCTTTTGCCGTATGTCTTGATTCTGGATACATTATCCAACATGGCGGCAATTTTCAGAAGTTCAGGTATGGAAAGAGTGCTCCCGATTTCCAGAGATTTAATGGCATAGCCTAAGTCTTTGTTGTTGCCGAAAGATGTGCTGCCTGATTTGAACAGGCGGCTTATGGCGTCCGCAGTGTGGGACTGATTAGTGCGTATTTCGTCCAGGTCTGTGGACGGAATGAGTTCACGGCACAATTTTTTGCCAGGTTCTGAATTGGCTTTGGAGGCCAGCATTTCAATTATTTTGTCATATTCCAATGTTTTTAATACTTTTTGATTCATGGGGTACTCCTTTGGGGGGGCTGTTTCCGGGTTCGCTTCGCTCGCCAAATGGCCAAAGAAGAATCTGTTCAAGCAAGCTTGCCAGATTCTTCTTCGTACACTTGGCTCTGCCCTTTGCGTGATAATAACATTTTGGGCAGAGACCCGAAAAACCTTCGGTTTTCCGGGTTCGCTTCGCTCGCCAAATGGCCGAAGAAAAATCTGCTCAAGCAAGCTTGCCAGATTCTTCTTCGTACACTTGGCTCTGCCCTTTGCGGACATTATACCACTTTTGGGGTGGGAATGCAAATGTGAGGGGAGAATTTGCGGATTAAGAAGTAATTTGGCGCAGAACGAAATAGATATGGTTATTGCAAGAGCGGAACTTTGCCACCGAAAACAGACCTGCTCCTTCCATTCCACGTCTAATTCCCCAAACTGCTTTGCTTCATTGAGCGGCGCTGCCGCATACTCCAGAAGTGCCGCGTATGGCTTATGCCATCCCGGCTGCCGGCTCTTCACGGAAAAATATTGAAAAGTATCTTAACTTGTTCTTTACTTTTACACATGGCTTTTGTATACTCTTAGGAAAAGGGATTGGCGAACTATGGAACCGGAATGGAGGGAATATGCCTGATTCGGAGCAGGGTAATGAGAGCGATTTCATGATTGAAAAATTAAAAGTGAAGCCTGTGAACAAGAAGAAGCTGATCCGTAAGACAATCATTACAGCGGCCATGGCTGTAATCTTTGGCTTGATTGCCTGTTTTACCTTCCTCATTTTGGAACCGGTGCTGAATAACTGGCTTTATCCGGAAGAAGAACCGCCTTTTGTGGTGTTTCCGGAAGATCTGGAGGAAATGTCCCCGGAGGATATGCTGGCAGAGAATATTCCCACGGAAAGCCCTGTTCCGGAGCAGGGACAGGAAGGGGTGGTGCTGGAGGATGAACAGATTCAGGAAATTCTGTCCGAAGTGACTTTGGATTTGGAGAATTATGAAGAATTGTATAGCGCCCTGTCCTCATATGCTGGAAGGATGAAGCGGTATATGGTGACAGTCACGGCAGTGACATCCAATGTGGACTGGTTTCAGGATATACAGGAGAGCAAAAGCCAGCGCTCCGGCGTCATTATTTACAATACCGGAATAGAATTGCTGGTGCTGACAGATTTCTCTTCTCTGGCGTCGGCCGAGAGACTGCTTCTGACTTTTTATGACGATACCATTGTGGAGGCGCAGCTGAAGCAATGGGACAAAGAGACGGGGCTTGCGGTTCTGGCGGTGGATTTGCTGGATATGCCGGAAGAATTCATGGAAGGTGAGTTCCCGGTGGTTACTTTTGCGTCTTCTAATGGACGAAATCTGGCAGGAACACCGGTAATCGCGTTAGGGAGTCCCATGGGGATTAGTGATTCCATGGGATATGGAATGATTACGTCCTCATCAAGCACATTGCCCATGACAGACAGAAATTACAGGCAGCTTATGACGGATATATGCGGAAGCAGGAATGCCAGTGGCATGCTGTTCAATTTAAAGGGGCAATTGCTTGGCGTGATTACACAAAGTCAGATTAATTCTGATATGGAAAACGTCATTGCGGCTTACGGCATCTCCGATTTGCAGAAAATCTTACAGAAGATGTCCAATGCCAGTGCCGTTGCGTATATGGGTATCCGGGGCGGAGATGTTCCCAGGGAGGCCAATCAGCAATTCGGCGTGCCGTATGGGGCATATGTGGAGGAAGTGGCAATGGATTCCCCGGCTATGCGGGCGGGGATTCAACGGGGGGATGTGATTACCGGAATGAATGGGACGTCTATTGCGTCCTATCGAGGTTACAGTAACGCTTTGCTGGATCTGCTGCCGGGAGATATGGTGGATGTGGTGGTAAGGCGTCAGGCACAGCAGGGAGAATATAGAGAAATGAGTTTCAGTATAGAACTGGGGGAGGATAATTAAATGAAATATATTAAGGATTTTAAAGAGGGAGACAGGGTTTTTGATATCTATCTATGTAAATATAAACAGGCGGCGGTGACAAAAAATGGAAAACCCTATGAAAATGTCATCTTGCAGGATAAGACTGGGACGATTGACGCAAAGGTCTGGGAGCCGAACAATCCGGGAATCGGTGAGTATAGTACGCTGGATTACATAGAAGTATACGGGGAAGTGAACAATTTTCAGGGGACACTTCAGGTCAGCGTAAAGCGGATTCGAGTGTGCCGGGAGGGAGAATATCGTGCTGAGGAATACCTGCCCGTCAGTTCTAAGAATATTGACGAGATGTTCCGGGAATTATTGGGGTTAATCAAAAGTATAGAAAATCCTTTTTTACGGAAGCTTTTGGAAAGTTTTTTTGTAAATGATGGGGATTTTGCCAAGGCTTTCCGCAATTCTTCCGCGGCAAAAACTGTGCATCATGGTTTTGTGGGAGGTCTGTTGGAGCATACTTTAAGTGTGGCTAAATTGTGCGATTATTATTGCGGCGCATACCCTGTGTTAAAAAGGGATTTGCTTCTGACTGCCGCCATGTGCCATGATATTGGCAAGACTCGGGAAATTTCCCCTTTTCCTGAAAATGACTATACCGACGATGGGCAGCTGCTTGGACATATTGTCATGGGGTCCCAGATGGTGGCGGAGAAGGCGAAGGAAATAGAAGGATTTCCCCATGGTCTGTTGGCGCAGGTGCAGCATTGCATATTGGCCCATCATGGAAAATATGAATATGGTTCACCAAAGATTCCGGCATTAATTGAGGCATTGGCCTTGAATTACGCAGACGACACGGACGCAAAGCTGGAGACGTTTAAGGAGATTTTGGATAATAATAAAGAGAACCAGGGATGGTTTGGGTATAATAGATTATTTGAGTCTAATTTGCGGGCAACCCGGGAATAGGGAAAGGAATGAGGTAGAGGATGAAAATAGCGAAGGATATTTTATATGTGGGTGTGAATGACCATGAAACGGATTTATTTGAGGGACAATATCTGGTTCCCAACGGGATTTCTTATAATTCCTATGTAATCCTGGATGAGAAAATTGCTGTCATGGATACGGTGGATGAGAAGTTCGGCGCGCAGTGGATGAAGAATGTGGAAGAGGCTTTGAATGGGCGCCTTCCGGATTATCTGGTGATTCAACATATGGAGCCGGACCACTCCGCTAATATTCCTGTGTTTCTGGAGAAATATCCCGGGGCGCAGGTTGTGGCAACACCCCAGGCATTTAAGATGATGAACCAGTTTTTTGATGTGGATTTGAGAGAAAAGGTGATTGCCGCAAATGGTGGGGAGCTTTCTCTGGGGAATCGTAAATTGCAGTTTATCTATGCGCCCATGGTACATTGGCCCGAAGTGATGATGACATATGTGGGGCAGGAGGGGATATTGTTCTCGGCGGACGGCTTTGGAAAGTTTGGCGCGCTGGATGTGGAAGAAGACTGGGCAGACGAAGCACGTCGTTATTTCATTGGCATAGTGGGAAAATTCGGAGCGCAGGTTCAAAATGTGCTCAAAAAGGCATCCGAATTGGACATCAGGATGATTTGTCCCCTTCATGGGCCTGTATTAAGGGAAAATTTGGAGTATTATATAGGTTTATATGATACCTGGTCTTCTTATGGGTCTGAAAGCGATGGGGTGACAGTGGCCTATGCGTCCGTGTATGGAAATACGAAAAGCGCCGCATTGTATCTGGCGGAAGAGCTGCGAACCAAAGGTCTGCAAGTGGCGGTCTATGATCTGGCAAGGGATGATATGGCAGCGGCGCTGGCCGATGCGTTTCGATTTAGCAAGCTGGTTCTGGCGTGCAATACTTATGATGGGGGTATCAATCCCTTTATGAATGACTTTATCCACAGGCTGGTGGGGCATAATTATCAAAAACGCACTGTGGGACTGATTGAAAATGGTTCCTGGGCGCCTGTGGCAGCGAAAGCAATGAAGGCCATGTTTGAGAAAAGTAAGGAAATTACCTTCACAGAACAGACGGTTACATTGTTGTCATCCGTGAAAGAGGGGAACAGGGATCAGCTGCGGGCCTTGGCAGCAGAACTTTTACAATAGAAGAGGAAACTTTAGAAAGTTTCTGATAAGCTATATTGGGAAAAGCCGGGGGCAATGGTTCAAATAGGTGCCAAAGTGACTTCACGGAATGAATGGATGAATATATGGAAGGCCCATGGCAACAGGGCACTGGACGGAAGATATGGAAGGCCCATGGCAACAGGACACTGGACGGAAGAGATGGGAAAAACCGGGAGAGGGCAGTGAATGGAATTTCGGAAAAATGATTTGGTGACGATTACAATTGAAGATTTCGGCAGCGAAGGGGAAGGAATCGGAAAAGTGGATGGATTTCCGATTTTCGTAAAGGACGCAATTGTGGGGGACACTGTGGAAGTCAGAATTGTCAAGTATATGAAAACCTATGCTTATGGACGATTGGAGAAGGTGCTGGAACCTTCTCCTTTTCGCGTGGAGCCCAAATGTGCCTTTCACAGGCAATGCGGAGGGTGCCAGTTACAGGCTCTTTCATATGAGAAACAGCTGCTTTTTAAACAGGAGAAAATAAAAAATCATCTCATTCGCATTGGTGGATTTTCACCGGAGTATGTGGATACCCATATGGAATCCATCATTGGAATGGAAGTTCCGTATCGCTATCGCAACAAGGCACAGTATCCCATTGGCACGGACAGGGAAGGGAATGTCATCGCCGGTTTTTACGCCGGCAGGACACATAATATCATACCAAATCAAAAATGCTGGCTGGGAACGGAAGAAAATGAGACGGTGCTGGATTGTATTCTGAATTATATGCGCAGGTATGGGGTCACTGCTTATGAGGAAGCATCCGGAACCGGACTGGTGCGCCATGTGCTTATACGAAAAGGCTTTGCCAGTGGAGAACTTATGGTATGCCTTGTTCTCAACTTGCGTAAGAAATCTGATTCGGGGCGGTTTCTGCCCAGGCAAAAAGAGTTGATTGACAGTTTGGCGCAAATCAGGGGAATGACAAGTGTGTCAGTCAGCATCAATACGGAGCGGACAAACGTGATTATGGGGAAAGAGATCCATACGTTATGGGGTAGTGACACGATTCGCGATATTATCCATGTCCGGGATATGGGACAGGCCGGTTATCCTTATACAGGTGAGAAGCTGGAATTCATGATTTCTCCTCTGTCCTTTTATCAGGTGAATCCTGTACAGACAGAGAAACTGTACAGCCTGGTTCGGGAATATGCATGTCTTACGGGGCAGGAGACAGTGTGGGATTTGTATTGCGGAATAGGGACGATTTCATTGTTTCTGGCCCAAAGCGCAGGGCGGGTATATGGCGTGGAAGTCATACCCCAGGCCATTGAGGATGCCAGGGAGAATGCGAGAAGGAACGGGATAACAAATGCGGAATTCCATGTGGGGAAGGCGGAGGAAGTGCTGACAGGAGGAAAGAATAAGACAGGGGAGAGAGGTCTTGTTCTGCCGCCGCCTAATCTGATTGTGGTGGACCCGCCCCGAAAGGGCTGTGATGGTGTGTGTCTTGAGGTCATGCTGCAAATGCGGCCGGATAAGATTATCTATGTGAGCTGTGATTCGGCGACTTTGGCCAGGGATTTGAAGGTATTGTGTGAGGGAGGGTATGAAGTGGCGAAGGTACGTGGAGTGGACCAGTTTGGGCATACGGTGCATGTGGAAGTCGCATGTTGTCTACAAAGGAAGGATTTGTAGAAATCCTTGAATTTAC
>CAJUGT010000015.1 GCA_910586435.1 uncultured Acetatifactor sp.
TGAGAATGCTCCGCAGTATCACATTGCATGTGCCGGTTCTTTGCTGGGGATTGCCTTGGCGAGGCCATCCTCCTTTCCGGTGGGCAAAGTCAACTTCATGCAGATAGATCCTATGACCTTCATGGAATTTCTGCCCGCCAACGGCGACGAAAATCTGGCCAAATATCTGGAGAGCATGGATACCATTGAGCCGATTCCTGATGCCTTTTTCAATCCGCTCTATGAGAAATTGAAGATGTACTATGTTACAGGTGGTATGCCGGAGCCAGTGCTCATGTGGACGGAAGCACGAGACGTTTCTGCTATGCAGGAAGCGCTGTCCGGGATCATCGGTGCTTATGAGCGTGACTTTGCCAAGCATCCCAATATCAGCGAGTTCCCGAAAATCTCTATGATATGGAAGTCCATACCGTCCCAACTGGCAAGGGAGAATAAAAAATTTATCTACAAGGTGGTTAAAGAGGGGGCACGAGCTCGGGAATATGAGGATGCTTTGCAGTGGCTGGTAGATGCCAGGCTGGTGCATAAAATCTACCGCAGCACCGCTCCTGGTCTGCCAGTAGCTGCCTATGATGATCTATCTGCATTTAAGATCTATCTGGTAGATGTAGGGCTACTCCGCCGTCTGGCTCAGCTGGCGCCTACAGCCTTCGGAGAAGGCAATCGTTTGTTCACCGAGTTCAAAGGCGCACTGACTGAGAACTTTGTGTTACAGACCTTAATCACGCAGTTTGAAGTGATTCCCCGGTACTGGAGCCAGAATAATCCGCCCTATGAGGTAGATTTCCTTATCCAGCGGGAGAATGATATTTTCCCCATAGAGGTCAAGTCCGAGGCCAACATCACCAGCAGGAGCCTAAAGAAATTCAAGGAGCTGTTCCCGAATCAAGTCAAGCTCCGTGTGCGGTTCTCGCTGGACAATTTAAAGTTGGACGATGATGTGTTAAACATTCCACTGTTTATGGCTGACCAGACGGATCGGCTGATTGGACTGGCATTGGAACAACGACAAGTTGACACACATAATTAACTCCTCGGAGAATCGTAGATATCTAATGCCCATAGACAATATATTTATAGTCTCCTCGGCGTTGTCCGCTGAAAAGGAGTTTTTTATTGATAATGCAGATTATAAACAATATCAGGTTTTCTGCGAAAATACGCCTTCTGTATTTAGTCCCAAAAGCGGCGATTCTCGGATGCGGGAAATTTCAGACTTAGTATCTCAGGTAAGACTCCAGCATTGGATTTTCCATGCTTGTTTTTGGCTTACTTTGCTAATGCTTATTTCGGCATTGAGGAAAAAAAGCAAAGGCTTTAGGCGCATTTAAAACGCTCATTACTAAATGCGCCAATGCAGGAGTATGGCTTATGATTAGCTATTCAGATAATTCCATTGGATATTGCAGATCTGCAATCTTTAGCCGAGAAACAGTGTGATGGTTTAATCGAAAAAGTTGAGCTCAGTCACTCAAAGCAGGGCCGTAGCTCTACATCAAAAGTTGATGAATATATCTTTATTTGCCGACCGCAAGAAATTGTGCATAATGTAGATGAAAAATTGAGTGTAATTAAAGAACTCAAGCCCATTGTCGATGATACGGCCTGATAGCTCACTTCCATGGCATCTGCCAGGTTCATTTGGGGCATGTTTTGCGCTATCCTTGCTTCTCTGATTTTTCTTGCTGTTTTCATTGTATTAAACATTATCTGCGCTCCTATTCCAGTTCCTGCTTGCGGGAACTTGTTTTTGCTGTATTTTTGTTGTTTTTTATGTTCCATACCGAGAAGAGTTCATATCTGTGTCTTCATTTTTGGGACTAAGGTGTATTTCGTTTTGCAGCCGGCCTGCCTGGTACGATATTTAGTATATACGATTTGATTGGGAAATGGAATAAAGAATCACTTGAGCTTACCTGTTTGCGACTCAAGCGTTGGTTGAGCCGGCTATGATAAATCGCGGCAGTTGAGTCAGGTCATGGGAGTGATGTCTAAACAGTTATGACTAATTAACATTTTGACAGTTTCAATCAACAAATACCAATAGCATTTTAGCAGACGTTTCCTATATAATAAAATTAGAATTGTCATGTTTTTCCCTTTCCCAAGGGACTGGCGGGATGAGAGAAAGCAGGTGCGGAAGGACTATTTATAATGCCAATGCGGCAGGAGTGACAGCGGGCCGCAAAGAATGGAGGGTGTATGAAGGATAAGATTTTAAAGCGTTTTCAGGAAGTCTTTGGAGAAGCGGATAATGCAAAAGTTTATTTTGCTCCCGGAAGGGTTAATCTCATTGGAGAACATACTGACTACAATGGAGGGCATGTTTTTCCCTGTGCGCTGACCATAGGTACTTATGGCGCGGCACGAAAGCGGGATGACAATAAACTACGCTTTTATTCCATGAATTTTGATAAACTTGGTGTAATTGAATCCTCCTTAGAGGAACTTAAGGCCTGCAAGGAAGCGGGCTGGACTAATTATCCCAAGGGAGTTCTGTGGGCTTTTGAAGAAAAGGGGATGCGGATACCCTGCGGCATGGACTTAATGCTGTATGGAAATATTCCCAATGGTTCCGGATTGTCATCTTCCGCATCGGTGGAAGTGCTCACGGGATTTATCTTGCGGGATTTTTACGGCTTTGATGTAAGTAATCAGGACCTGGCATTGATTGGGCAGTATGCGGAAAATCATTTTAATAAGGTAAATTGTGGTATTATGGATCAGTTTGCCATCGCTATGGGGAAAGAGGGACACGCCATTTTTCTGGACACGGCGGATCTGTCTTATACATATGCGCCCATTGCTTTGAAAGGCGCAAAAATTGTCATTGCATGCAGTAATAAAAAACGTGGTCTGGGTGATTCCAAATATAATGAACGGCGCAGTGAATGTGAAATGGCTTTGGAGGAATTGCGCAAGAAGACAGAGATTAAGAGTCTGGGAGAATTGGACGAGGACACCTTTGAGAAATTTCAGTCGGCCATTCAGGATGATGTGCGCAGAAAACGGGCAAAACATGCTGTCTATGAGAATCGGCGTACCATTCGGGCGGTGGAAGCGCTGCAAAAAAACGATATTGCGGAGTTTGGAAAGTTGATGAATGCGTCTCATGTATCTTTGCGGGATGACTATGAAGTTACAGGAACAGAGCTGGATACTCTGGTAGAAGAGGCATGGAAGACAGAAGGTGTCATTGGTTCCAGAATGACAGGAGCAGGTTTTGGCGGGTGTACGGTGAGCATTGTGAAAGATGAGGCCATTGACTCCTTTATTGAGAAGATAGGTGCCGCTTACTTGGCTAAAATAGGGTATAAGGCAGACTTTTATGTGGTGGAAATTGGCGGTGGGCCAAAGGTCTTGTAAAGAAGGAGCATCGTTTGGAATATACCTGTAATCAGGCGGTAAAATGTTTCGTGGCTGGGCAGCAGGTATAACGATATGGGCTGAGAACGAAAGTGAGGGAGGACAGGATGATACAGGATGACATTGGAGCATTGGTAGCATATGGCGTGCAGACAGGACTGGTTCCGGAAGAAGATGTGGTATATACCACTAACAGGTTGCTGGAACTTTTCGGGTTGGATGAGTGGGAAGAAGCCAGTGACAAAGAGAACATGAATAAGAGCTCTGCTGAAGAGACTGCGAAATCATTTGTGAAAGAGGATGGGCCAAAGAACGATAATGACAATGTGGAGACTGGGGAAAATGAGAGGGGATTGGCAGATACACTGGAAGAAATTTTGAACCGCATGTGTGATTATGCCTGTGAACACGGAATGATTGGCGGTGACAGTGTGGTTTATCGGGATTTGTTTGACACCAGGGTTATGGGAATGCTTATGCCCAGACCAAGTGAAGTGATCCGGCAGTTTCGTGTAGTGTATGAAAATGAGTCCCCCAAGGCGGCCACGGAGTATTTCTACAAATTGAGCAAAGATTCTGACTATATCAGAAGATATAGAATCTGTAAAGATATGAAGTGGATTGCACCCACTCAATATGGAGATTTGGACATTACTGTGAACCTGTCCAAACCGGAAAAGGACCCGAAAGCCATTGCAGCGGCCAAAAACGCAAAACAGTCAGGATACCCCAAATGCCTGCTCTGTCGGGAGAACGAAGGGTATGCCGGCAGGATAAATCATCCGGCCAGACAAAACCATCGTATTATTCCTGTTACCATCAACGGAAGTCAGTGGGGATTCCAGTACTCCCCGTATGTGTATTATAATGAACATTGTATTGTATTTAATTTCCAACATGTGCCCATGAAAATTGACCATGAAACTTTCTGCAAATTATTTGATTTTGTAAAACAGTTTCCCCATTATTTCGTTGGTTCCAATGCCGATCTGCCCATTGTGGGCGGTTCCATTTTGAGCCATGACCATTTCCAGGGAGGAAATTATGAATTTGCCATGGCAAAAGCGCCCATAGAGAGGTGGTTTACAGTGAAAGGGTTTGAGGACGTGGCGGCAGGGCTGGTGAAATGGCCAATGTCCGTGATACGTTTAAGCAGCCCCGATACAAAGCGAATCATTGCCCTTGCGGATGTTATACTGAATCAATGGAGAGGATACACGGATGAAGAGGCATTTATTTTTGCTTTTACAGAGAATGAGCCCCATAATACCATTACTCCCATTGCGAGAAAAAGGGGAGAGAATTTTGAGCTGGATCTGGTACTGCGCAACAATATTACCACAGAAGAACATCCCCTGGGGGTCTATCATCCACACGCAAAGCTGCATCATATCAAAAAAGAAAATATTGGTCTCATTGAGGTGATGGGGCTGGCCGTACTGCCCGCTCGCCTGAAAGAGGAAATGGCGCAGTTAAAGGATGCCATGCTTTCAGGCAAAATGTTGGAAGAGGATGCTATGTTGGCCAAACATGCGGATTGGGTAAAGGAATTCAGGCCAAAGTATGAAAAAATCGACGCTGCCAATATTGACAGCATCCTTCAGACGGAAATTGGACTGGTGTTTATGGAAGTATTGGAGGATGCCGGCGTGTATAAGAGAACTCCGGAAGGCAGGGAGGCCTTCGACCGCTTCATAAATGCTATTATTCCATAATTCTGTGCGCTTTAGCGCACATGGAATCAGAAGTTGACACAATGCCCTTTTGTGTCAACATTATACCATGATTAAAGTTCAATTATGGTAGGATGGCCATTCGGCCGTTATTTGCCTTGAATATGGCCTTATTATACCCATACTTCTGTGTGCTTCAGCGCACATGGAATCAAGAGTTGATACAGTGCTTGTATACCATGATTTATATGTTGTAGAAGAGTGCGTTTATTTTGCGGAGGGACAATTTGGATTTTCAATTTTTGCTTGTGGCGGTGAATGCCAAATTTATTCATTCTAACCCTGCCATTTACAGTCTGCGTGCTTATGCGGAGGAAAGCAACAGGCAGTATGTGGCACTGGCGGAATATACGATTAACCAATCCATGGAGGAAATTCTGGCGGACATTTACCGCAGGAAACCAAATGTGATTGGTTTTTCCTGTTATATCTGGAATTGGAAACTCATACGGGAATTGCTTGTGGAGGTTCCAAAGCTTCTTCCTGATACGGCTATTTGGCTGGGGGGACCGGAGGTGTCCTATGACACAGAAGTGATTTTAAGGCAGTACCCCTGGCTGGCAGGTGTTATGACGGGGGAGGGAGAAGCCACCTTCAGGGAATTGCTGACATATTATGTGAATAATTGCCATGGGGAAGCCGGAGGGGAGGCCGGGGAAGAGGCAGAGCAATCTCTAAGCGGTACAGAAAAGTTCCGGCTGTCGCAGATCAGAGGCTTATGTCTGCCCACAGGGTACACATCACCAAGGCCATTTACGGATATGAATACCATACCTTTTTTGTATGAGGATCTGACCCCTTTTGAGAATAGAATTATCTATTATGAAACCAGTCGGGGCTGTCCTTTCCGTTGCAGTTATTGTCTCTCTTCCATTGAGAAATCAGTGAGATTCCGTGATATTGCCATTGTGAAAAAGGAGCTGCAATTTTTCCTGGATCATCGAGTGAAACAGATTAAGTTTGTAGACAGAACCTTTAACTGTAATCATGAACATGCCATGGAGATTTGGGAATATATTTATCAACATGACAATGGATATACTAATTTTCACTTTGAGATATCCGCCGATATTCTCAGAGAGGAGGAAATTGCTTTATTGAATCGCTTCCGTCCGGGGTTGGCGCAGCTTGAGATTGGGGTTCAGTCGGTAAACAGTCAAACACTGCAAGCCATTGGACGTGTGATGGATGTGGAGAAGCTGGAAAAAATAGTGGCAGCCATTCATCAGGGCGGAAATATTCATCAGCACCTGGATTTGATAGCGGGACTTCCCTTTGAGGATTATAAGAGTTTTGAAATATCCTTTCTGAGAGTCTATGGAATGCAGCCGGAACAGCTGCAACTTGGCTTTCTGAAAGTACTGAAAGGTTCCGGAATGTGGGAAAGGGCCCGGGAATATGGCATACAATATTTGGACAAACCTCCTTATGAAGTACTTTGCACCCGGTGGTTATCCTATGAAGATGTATTGCGGTTAAAAGGAATAGAAGAAATGGTGGAACTGTACTATAACAGTGCCCAGTTTACCCATACCCTGCCTTTTCTGGAAAAGGCATTTCGGAATCCGTTTGTCATGTATGAAACATTGGCGGATTTCTATCGGCAAAAGGGATATGACAAACAAAGCCCTGCTCGTGCCTATCGTTATAACATTCTTCTGGAGTTTGCCGTCACGTTTGACGGTTCTCGTTGGGAAGTCTACAGAGAGCTTTTAACTTATGACATGTACCTGCGGGAGAATCTTAAGAGCAGACCGGAATTTGCGGTGGATTTGTCTGGGTGGAAGGATGTTATCAGGGATTTTTACCAGGAGGAAGAAAAGTGCCGCCGCTTTCTGCCGGATTATGCCGATTATAACTGGAAACAACTTAGCAAGATGACCCATTTGGAGCCTTTCACTTATCCGGTATGGGATGCGGCGCAAATGACCGCAGGATATGAGGAGTGGAAGAAAGAAAATGGAACAGCGGAGGACAGCTGCGGCAGAACCTGTAGCCCCTGCTTTCTTCTGTTTGATTATCGAAAGCGCAATCCCTTTACTTACGCAGCAGAAGCCCGCCTAATATAAGGCGGGCTTTTTTTCAATTTGCTTATCCTGAGAGACTGTGGTACAATATGTCCATATTCAAGGCAGGAACCGGCCGAATGGCCATCTGTACCATGATTGAACTGTAATCATGGTACAATGTTGACACAGAAGGGCATTGTGTCAACTCTTGATTCCATGTGCGCTAAAGCGCACGAGATTATGGTACAATATGTCCATATTCAGGACAGAAACCGACCGAATGGCCATCTGTACCATGATTGAACTGTAATCATGGCACAATGTTCGCAAAGGGCAGAGCCAAGCGACCTGAGAAGAATCGGTCAAGTTTGCTTGAACGGATTCTTCTTGAGGCATTTGTCGAGCGAAGCGAAGCCGGAAAACCGAAGATTTTTAGGGACTCTGCCCGAAGGAGCGGCAGTCATATGTGGAATGAAGAATCGGTCAGGCTTACTTGAACGAATTCTTCTGAAATATCTTTCAATCAGGAGAGGCGCAATATGAATATTCTGAGAAAGTTAAGAGCAGTAGAACCACAAAAAGTTTTTCAAACCATAGAATATGTGATTGTGATCTATGTGAGTATCACAAGTTTTCTTAATATGCTTACTATTGCGGAAATAATCAAACTGGATTCCGGTATTATGAAATCAACCTTTTTCGGCCCCAGTTTATTGGTTCTGTTGCTTTTACAATATGTTCTTCTGCGGGCCAACAGGAGTAATGATTCTCTGACAAGGATGCGCCCAACCATTATGGGGCTTGCCGCTGCCGGTATTGTATCCACATGCAGTATTCCCTCCAGCCTGATACTCTTGGTACTTGTGGGATATTTTCTTATCACAGGCTTTGGGCGCAAATATGACGGAAAAGAAGCGGCATTTGCTTTCATGGCAGCCTGTCTGGGAATAGAGTTCTACAGTGTGGCCATATTAATGCATACTAATGGCATTGAGAGTCGTATGAAGGACTTTATGGGCTCTCCCTGGCCGGATATACTCCTGGTACTTTCCGCTTTCCTCTGCTATCTTGTAAACAGGGGGAAAGAGGAGGCGGACATCCGTAAGGAAAACAGGGTTGGTTTGGAGGCGGCGGACAGCTGTAAGGAAAACAGGGCCGATTTGGAGGAGGAGGCGGACAGCCGTAAGGAAAACAGGGCCGATTTGGATGCGGCGGAAGACTTGCAGGAATCAGATCTGGATGACATGAAAATTGTGCAGGATGTAGAAATGGCTGATGACATGCATGCCGCAGACGGATTGGAGGAAATGGAAATCCCAATTGAAGATTGGGATATAGAGGATTATGATTATTCTGATGAGCTGGATTACATGGATGATGAAAATCTTTCACAAGAATTTGATACGGTGAAAAATATGGATTCCATGAGCGAAACGGGTGAAACCATTCATAAAAAGGCGTCCTGGCTGCATACAAAAATTCAGGCATTGTTAAATTATTTCAGCCCGGCAATACAGTGGATGCATACAAGGGCCAAAATGATAGCGGGTGTTTTAGGCAGTCTGCTCTGTGTTGTCTCCCTGGGAATGCTGGTATATTTCATTGTGGTTACAAGTGAGGGAGCACGAGAAATTTCGGAAAGCACACAGGAGGTCTATCTGCTGCGGCATTTTGTGGACCCATCGCTGGTTCTGACCATTGGACAGGATGAGGATACCTGGAAGGTAAGTTTTGAGAAGTATCAGGGGACAAATAATCAGAAAGTATCCCTGCGCCAAGAAGAGGATGGAAGGTATCAGATTGTATTTCTGGATTCAGATTATGCTTTGGGTGTTGACAGTCAGATGACATTACATGTGGTATCTGCGGGAGATTCCTGGGAACAGTTGTGGAGCTGGGATATTCTAAACAGCCCGGGAGACAATTATCGTTTTTGGTGTGTATATGGGGAGCCCCTTTACTATGATTTCAACGGCAGAGAAGGTTCGGGCATTGATGTAGGAATCTACACGGGACATTGTGAGTTTTTCTCTGTGGAGAGGACAATAGGGGATGAGTTTGTCACAAGAATGGTGGAAAGATATGGAAATGAATTTACTCCCACAACACTGGCAGGCACGGTGATTGCGCTGTTTGATGAGTGGGTTAGCCTGGTATTTATCGGAGTCTTCTCGCTGTTTTGCGCTTTGATATATTTGAGGAGAATCGTAGGAGACAAGCTGGCGGCATTGAATGGTGTTTTGTTTGTGTACCTGCTTGCCTATGGGGCACTGACTGTAATTATGATATTCTTTCTGGCGTTTGGGATGCAGTGCTTCTATTCCGTTGTCAGGAAAAAGGCTCGGGATGTTAATTAAAATGGGAAAATACAAGGATATTTTATATGGTTAATAATTGGAATGTGGGCCACTTGGTATTCGCCAAGTGGCCCACAAGCGCAATTGTGAGAAGGATGACAGTCTCTTATCTTCTGGCAAGATATTTCCAGAAAAAGCTGTTCCTGTCTCCGCACACATTTGGGAAACTAAACATTTCTTCTTCTGATATAGTAATGGGTTCGTAATAAGAAAATGTGTTAAAGTACGTTCTTTTTATTTCATGAATGGGGGTCACGGAACCAATGACCAAAAGCCCTGTCAGAATGCCTATCCATAATTTCGGATGTATCTTTGCTGACAATATCTTATAATTGTCAAATGCGTCAATAATCCACAAAACAATTAACAAAAGGCCTGGTATGGAGGCTCGCATACAAAAATCAAAAGCATAACCTACACGGATAAGAGGTATCACGTAAAGGCATACGGCGTTAAGCAGCAACAGATGCTTATCTTTTATGAATGGATTTAGGATCAATAAATAGATACCTGCTTCTAAAAAATAAAATATAGTTAAATTCATCCACACAAATGCGTCCGACCACCAGGCAAGGCTGTCAAAAGTGGGAATTTGCAGTGCTACAAAAGCAAAAAATACAACTGTTCCAATGAATATGAATATCTTATGCCCCAAATGGAGTGCCAGTTCTGTAACCGCCCAAAATAATATAACCAATATTACACATCCAATGAAAACCACCCCTGCTCTAAACGTTCCGTCCTGGGAGAAAATAAAAGGGATTGTGCCGGACACAGACTCATTTCCAATCAGGTATAACCCAATGATGCTGCCAACAACCATAGGAACTGCTATATTTTGTATGCTTGCCCAATTATGCCAAAGTGAGGCAACCAAATGATGGGCATGAGAATAGGATGGGTTCCACTGCGCCCGTTTGACCATGAAATAAATAACAAATGGAATCAGTCCTATAAAAGGAAAACTGGAGGATAGAAGCAACGTGGATAAAGTAAAAAGCATGTTTTTGGGCTTTTCATATAAAAAAATAAAGAGACAGGCAACCCATGCGGGCAATGCCTGATTAAAGACCCAGAATAATTGGGTGGTTATGGAGGAGTATTGATAAAACCACGCCCACCACTCGATGTGTTCCGAGCCAAAGATCTTCAAGGTATCCGCCTGTATGAATGTAGTTCCAATTGCGTCAAGACCGCTGAAGAAGACAAATATCATCATTGGCCAAACAGATACTTTCTTTCTTTTGAGACATATTAATCCGTAACACAAGAGAATTCCAATCACTGCCCAAATCGCCTGGAACAAATAACCTGCCTGTAAACCAAATAATTTGCCAATCACTGCCGCAGGGAGCCAGTAGCCGATATAATACACCAATGGAACGTGTGCGGAGGTATTGGAATATACCGGCCACGGGTTGGAAACCATAACATTAAATGTCTGATTGCGGGTATAATGGTCTGCGTTCTGCCAAGTGTAACCGCCTACTCCCGATAAAATGACCCAAAATATAACTATGGCAAAGATTGACAGTAGGTTTATTTTTGAAATCTCTGATAACGGAATAAAATTTATGCTTTTAAAGTCATGTGCTTTGTAACATAGAAATGTACCAATCATAACAATCAAAACAGCAGGGATTCCAATAGGGCGTTTAAGCCAGAAAAAGAAAAAAATAATAATGGGTAACACCAGATAAAAATATATTCCTAAAAACAGAAACTGTGGAAATTTAGAAAATAATCGTTCCATGTGTATGAAAGCCCCTTTCTTTTTGTATCTCAGAGTATAGTATACCCTTTTTACATCAGTGCTTTTATAGATGGAATATTTTACAAGATGAAAATCATTCTAAAGAAATTAGTGCGGAATGTCAAGTTAAATATTGACAAATTTGCTCAGGGGGGGGGTAAAATGACAATGGAATGTTTTACAAGTAAAATCATAATTACATACATAAAGGGAATTTGGTAAAGATAGATATTGACAGATGAAAAAGGGAGATTCCAATGAAAGTGGTGGTTTTAGCAGGAGGGTACGGCACACGTATCAGTGAGGAAAGTGAGTATAAGCCCAAACCCATGGTGGAGATTGGCGGAAAACCGATATTATGGCACATTATGAAAGGGTACTCCGCCTATGGTTTTAATGAGTTTGTGATATGCGCAGGGTATAAGCAGCATGTGATCAAAGAATGGTTCGCTGACTATTATCTGCATAACAGCGATATCACTTTTGATTTTGCCAGCGGCAATCGTATGACCATACACAATAATGTGGCGGAGCCCTGGAAAGTTACAATTGTAGATACAGGGCTGGGAACCATGACCGGAGGTCGTATTAAACGTATCAAAAATCATATTGGCGATGAGGACTTTTGCCTTACTTATGGGGATGGGCTTTCGGATTTGGATATTCGGAAACTGGTGGAATTTCACAAATCCCACGGCAAGATAGCCACATTGACTGCCATACATGTGGAACAACGCTTTGGTGTGTTGGACATTAACAGGCAAAATTTTGATGTTACTGCCTTTCGGGAGAAATCTCAGGCAGATGGTTCCCGTATCAATGCCGGTTTCATGGTCTTGAAGCCCGCTGTGTTTGACTATTTGAAGGATGACACCACAGTGTTTGAACAGGCACCTTTGCGTACCCTGGCTGTGGAGGGACAGTTAAAGGCATATAAGCATAATGGTTTCTGGCAATGTATGGACACAAAGCGGGAAATGGAGAAATTGGAAGAATTATGGGCAAGCGGAAACGCTCCATGGAAAGTATGGTCATAAGAAATGGAAAAATTATCCTTTTATCGTGGAAAAAAGGTCCTTATCACAGGACATACTGGTTTTAAGGGGGCATGGCTTAGTCGGATTCTGGTAAATGCAGGGGCGGAGGTGACGGGGTATTCTCTGGAACCACCTACAAATCCAAATTTGTTTTCCCTATGCGGAATCTCAGAGAGCATTTGTTCCGTCACAGGTGATATACGTGACAGGGACAAGCTGATGGAGGTTTTTGACCTTCGGCAGCCTGAAATTGTGTTTCATCTTGCGGCGCAGCCGATTGTAAGGGATTCTTATAAAGATCCTGTATATACCTATGAGACAAATGTGATGGGAACGGTAAATATATGTGAAGCCGTTCGCCGTCATCCATGTGTCCAATCCTTTTTAAATGTTACCACGGATAAGGTGTATCAAAATAAGGAATGGGAATGGGGGTACCGGGAAAACGATCCTTTAGATGGCTATGATCCTTATTCCAACAGCAAGTCCTGCTCAGAACTGGTGACACACAGTTATATAAATTCATTTTACAGTCAGATGGATGTGGCGGTTTCTACGGCAAGGGCGGGAAATGTAATTGGCGGGGGTGATTTTGCCAACGATCGAATCATTCCCGACTGTGTAAGGGCAGTGGAAGAAGGGCGGAATATCATAGTGCGGAATCCCCATTCCATACGGCCATACCAGCATGTACTTGAGCCCCTGGCGGTTTACTTGATGATAGCCAGGTGTCAATATGAGGACAAAGCATATGCCGGATGCTATAATGTGGGTCCGGAGGACAGAGACTGTCTTACCACAGGGAAACTGGTGGATTTGTTTTGTCAAAGTTGGGGAGACAATCTGAAATGGATAAACCAATCTGACGGAGGGCCCCATGAGGCGAATTTCTTAAAACTGGATTGTTCCAAGATAAAACATGTCTTTGGATGGAATCCTCGCTGGTGCGTAGCGGAAGCGGTGGCCAAGACAGTGGAATGGTCCAGGGCATACATTCATGGCGATGACATTGCTGCCTGTATGGACACACAAATAAGGGAATTTTTTCAGGATTGACACAACGAACAGGAAATCGTCTCGGATTGAAGGCTCCAAAGAGGCGAAAGGGAAAATAGAAAGAAAAGACGGAACGAAAAATTATGCAAAATTGGAAAAATGAATTGGAGGCAAGGGAACAAATTAAGACCCTTGTGGCACAATATTACAATGATTTTAAAAAACCTGAACAGGAGAAAGCTTTTCAGCCCGGACATCGTGTTTCCTATGCGTCCAGAGTGTATGATGAAAAGGAAATGTGCAGTCTGGTGGATGCAGCGCTGGATTTCTGGCTGACAACCGGCAGATTTGCGGAAGAATTTGAAAGGGAGTTCGCAAAATGGATTGGAGTCAGATATGCCAATCTGGTCAACAGTGGTTCTTCGGCAAATTTAATTGCGTTTATGACATTGACAGCGCAGGAACTGGGAGCACGGCAGATAAAAAAAGGCGATGAAATTATCACAGTGGCATGTGGTTTTCCTACTACGATAGCGCCTGCGATTCAATTTGGGGCCGTGCCGGTTTTTGTGGATGTCACCATACCCCAGTATAATATTGATGTCTCCAGATTGGAAGCGGCACTCAGTCCTAAGACGAAGGCAGTGATGATTGCCCATACATTAGGAAACCCCTTTTCTTTAAAAGAGGTAAAGGAATTCTGTGACAGGCATGGGTTGTGGCTGGTAGAAGACAACTGTGACGCTCTGGGAACCCAATATACCATTGACGGAGAGACTAAGTATACAGGAACATGGGGAGACATTGGGACATCAAGCTTTTATCCGCCCCACCACATGACAATGGGTGAAGGGGGATGCGTTTATACTGACAATCCCCAGTTAGACCGTCTTATAAAGAGTTTTCGGGACTGGGGCCGGGATTGCGTGTGCTCTTCCGGAAGAGATAATATGTGCGGCCATCGTTTTGACAGAAAGTTGGGAGAATTGCCCTTTGGCTATGACCATAAATATGTCTACAGCCATTTGGGGTATAACCTGAAAGTAACGGATATGCAAGCTGCCATAGGTGTGGAGCAGCTGAAAAAGTTCCCCACCTTTATTGAAGCTCGAAGGAAAAATTGGGAGAGGCTGCGCAGTAACCTGGAGGAAACAGAGGATAAATTGATTCTGCCGGAACCTGCGGAACACAGCAGACCGTCATGGTTTGGTTTCCTGATCAGTGTGCGGGAAGGGGTTGGCTTGAACCGGAACAAGATTACCAGATATTTGGAAGACCATAATGTTCAAACAAGACTTCTGTTTAGCGGTAATCTGACAAGGCACCCCTGTTTTGATCAGCTGAGGGGAACGGATGCTTACCGTGTTTCCGGCGGGCTGGAGGTAACGGATTTTATTTTGGAGCATACGTTTTGGGTGGGAGTATATCCAGGAATGACGGAAGAGAAAATAGACTACATGGCACAGACAATTAAGGAAGCTGTACGCTTGACGGCGGAAAAGGCATAGGGTGAAGACTTCAGAGAAATGGCGGAGGGGCAGAAAGGGGATAAGGAGTGGAGCAAAGACTTGCGGATTATGTAGCGGATTTTCTTGTTGGAAAAGGTGTGACAGACTGTTTCAGCGTTGTTGGAGGCGGAGCCATGCATTTGAACGATGCGCTGGGACACAAAGAGGGGCTGAAAGTTCTGTACAATCATCATGAACAGGCATGTGCCATGGCAGCGGAGGCTTATGCCCGTCTGGAGAATAGAATTGCCCTTGTCTGTGTGACAACAGGGCCGGGAGGGACCAATGCTCTGACCGGAGTGGTAGGGGGATGGCTGGATTCCATCCCCATGTTCATTGTCAGCGGACAGGTTAGATATGATACAACGGCCAGATATACGGCGCAATTTACAGATGGCTGTCCTCTCCGGGCCGTGGGAGATCAGGAATATGATATCGTCAAGTCCGTAGAACCAATGACCAAATATGCTGTGATGATTGAGGACCCAGCGAAGATACGCTATGCTTTGGAAAAGGGCTGGCACCTTGCCACAACAGGAAGACCGGGGCCTGTGTGGATTGATATCCCGGTGAATTTCCAGGGATGTTATATAGAGACTGAAGAGCTGGAAGGCTATGACCCCAAAGAGGACGATTCTCTGCTTCCGCCCCCTGTGGATGACACCATTGTACAGGAAATAATAGATAAGATAAGGAAAGCGGAGAGACCCGTATTCCATGCGGGATATGGTATCAGGCTCTCAGGGGCGTATCAGGTATTTCGCTCCGTGCTGGAGAAGCTTAACATTCCTATTGTTACCTATTGGAATGGGGCTGATTTGATAGAAGACAATCATCCGCTATATTGTGGCCGTGCCGGAAATATGGGGGATCGGCCCGGAAACTGGGCCATACAGAATGCGGATTTGATTCTGGCTGTGGGCACACGGATTTCCATACGACAAGTGGGATATCACTGGAAGACATGGGCCAGGGCTGCGAAAGTAATTATGGTCGATATTGACCGTGGGGAAATGAAGAAACATACCCTCCATGTGGATATGCCCGTGTGGGCGGATGCCATGAATTTTCTTACAAAAATGGATGAGCTGCTTCCGGCGGGAGAGTCGGTGTTTTGCCGGGAGGACTGGCTACGGACATGTGGCCGATGGAAGCAGGAATATCCTGTGGTATTGCCCAAACATTGGCAGGAGAACCAGAAGGGCGCAAATGTGTATGCGTTTATGCGATATCTCAGCGACAGTCTGCCGGAAAACAGTTTGACAGCCGTTTCTAATGGGGCATGTTGTGTGGTGGGAAATCAGGCATATGTGATCCAAAAGGGAAGCAGAATGATTAATAACAGTGCTATCGCAAGTATGGGATACGGGTTGCCGGCCGCCATTGGCATGTGTGTCAGCGGAGGCGGGCGGATGACAATCTGCCTGGAGGGAGATGGAAGTATGATGATGAATCTTCAGGAACTTCAGACCGTACTGACCAACCGACTGCCCATCAAAATATTTTTAATTAATAACGACGGCTATCATTCCATCCGAATCACACAGAACAATCTGTTCAGTGAACACAGTAAGGTTGGAATCGGCCCGGAATCATCTGATTTATCCTTTCCGGAATACAGAAAGCTTGCGGAAGCCTTTGGCTATCCTTACTTATGCGCACACAACAATGCGGAAATGAAAGAGGCTGTAAATAAGGCATTGGCTATGGAAGGCGCTGTTTTCTGCGAAATCTTCACTGATACGGACCAAGTATGGGAACCAAAGAGCAGTACGAAAAGATTGGAAGACGGAACTTTGGTAAGCCCTCCGCTGGAAGATTTGGCACCATTTTTGCCAAGGGAAGAGTTGGAAAAAATCATGATTATTCCATTGATAGGTGAATAAATGATGAATAGAGCGATTATTACCGGCGCAACCGGTTCCATTGGCATTGCCCTCATAGGGGAACTGCTTGCCAGGCAGACGGAAGTGCTGGTGCTGTGTCGAGAGGGGTCGGCCAGAAACAGAAATATTCCTCATCATCCGCTGATAACAATAAAATATTGCTCCTTGGATGAACTTACGCTCCTTGAAAATGATACAGGAAAATGCTATGATGTGTGGTTTCATTTTGCATGGGAAGGCACTATGGGGGAAACCAGAAACGATATGTATTTGCAGCACAGGAATGTGAAATACACACTGGATGCCGTAACTGCTGCGGAACGGTTTGGCTGTGGAACATTCATAGGCGCAGGTTCCCAGGCAGAATATGGCAGAGTAGAAGGAGCCTTAAACAGCGCTACCCCTCCCTTTCCTGAAAATGGTTACGGAATCGGAAAATTATGCGCAGGGCAAATGAGCCGCATTTTATGTGAGCAAAAAGGAATGAAACACATATGGACTCGGATTTTGAGCGTATACGGTCCTTATGACAATCAAAATACCATGATTATGTCTGCCATAGGAAAACTTCTGCGAGGGGAAGTACCTGCTTTTACTAAGTGTGAGCAAAAATGGGACTATTTATACTCCAAAGATGCCGCAAGGGCGTTTGTAGATTTGGCGGAACGTGGAAGGGATGGAAAGGTATATTGTATTGGCAGCGGCAAGGCTTTGCCGCTGTCGGATTATATTATAAGGTTAAGGGACGCAATCTGTCCCGGGGCGGAATTGGGAATTGGTCAGATTCCCTATGGGCCCAGGCAGGTCATGTATCTGTGCGCAGACATTACCGAATTAGAAGAAGACACAGGATTTCATCCGGTTTACACATTTGAAGAGGGAATTCGAGATACCATAGAGTGGTACAAGGAGTATTACTATGAAAAAAATCAGTGTACTGATACCTTGTTATAATGAAGAAGAGAATGTGGGTCCTATGAGCGAAGCGATTGTAAAGCTTTTTACCACTGAACTTGTGGGGTATGACTATGAACTTTTGTTTATTGACAATGATTCCCATGACAATACACGTCCTCTGCTGCGGGAAATATGTGCAAAAAATCCAAAGATTAAGGCAATTTTCAACGCAAAAAATTTCGGTCAGTTTAATTCGCCCTATTATGGAATTCTTCAGACCACAGGAGATTGCGTGGTTTCCATGGTGTGCGATTTTCAGGACCCCATAGAGCTGATACCGCAATATGTGAAAGAGTGGGAAAACGGGTATAAGATAGTCATTGGAATTAAGACCAGCAGCAAAGAGAATCCACTGATGTATCATCTCAGAAGCTTGTATTATAAGATTATTAAGAAATTTTCGGATGTGGAACAGATTGAGCATTTTACAGGTTCGGGATTGTATGACAGGGAATTTGTGGAAGTGCTGCGCAACTTAAACGACCCAACCCCCTTTTTGCGTGGTATTGTAGCGGAACTGGGATATAGGAGAAAAGAAATTCCCTATGAGCAGCCCAAGAGGAGAGCGGGTAAGACACATAACAACTTTTACAGACTGTATGACGCTGCCATGCTCAGTTTTACTTCCTACACTAAAATAGGGCTGCGTCTGGCCACTTTTTTAGGAATTCTCTGCGGCATTATCAGTGCTATTATAGGAGTGGTATATCTTATTTTGAAATTAATATTGTGGGATGCCTTTGCCACCGGCCTTGCCCCTGTGCTCATTGGAATGTTCTTCCTGGGAGCGGTACAGTTATTTTTTCTTGGCTTTATCGGGGAATATGTGTTGAGCATTAACCAAAGACTTATGAACAGGCCCCTGGTGATTGAGGAAGAGAGGATTAATTTCTGAGAGAGGCGTAAAAGTTGAAGACGGAAAAATTAAATGTGGTATATGCTTGTAATAATAATTACGCGCCTTATGCCTGTGTGTCAATATGTTCTCTGTTAATGAATAATCAAACGTTTTCTGCCATTGATGTCTATGTGGTATTGGAAGATGTTGCGGAGGAGAACAGGCAAAAGCTGCAAAGACAGGCAGAAAGGTTTGGGGCAAATTTTATCCCGGTTGACCCAAAGATAATGATTCAGGAAATGAAGAAACTGAAACTTCCCCAATACCGAGGTTCTCATGCGGCCAACTGCCGTATTTTCTTTGAAAGGTTTATCAGAGAAGATGTGGAGAGATTGCTGTATTTGGATTGTGACACAATTGTCACCGGTGACGTGCGGCCGCTCCTTCAAAGTGACATGGGAGAAGCCTGTGCCTGTGTGGTACAGGACGCATTGACCTGTGACTATAAAAAATTAGTGGGTTTTCGTGATGGAGAACCTTATTTTAATTCCGGAGTCATTTTAATTGATGTGGAGAATTGGCGAAAATTTGATTGTACTTCAAGAATCATTGAGCATCTGAAAACTGTGCGTTCCGACTATTGCAATCCAGATCAGGATGTCCTAAACATTCTGTTAAAGGGCAGGGTTCGATTTGCGGGACCCGAAAACAATTATCAGCCCATTCACAGACTGTTGAATGACAAATCATATCTGCGTATTTATTCTGACTCGAATTATTATTCGGAGGAAGAGTTGGTTTATGCGAAAAATCACCCGGTGATTTATCATTCGTATCGTTTTCTGGGTGAATTTCCCTGGCACAGAGACTCCTGGCATCCGGACAGGGAACTTTTTGATTATTATCTTTCCAAGTCCTGTCAGAGTGACTTTATAAAGCCAACCGCTCCCAAATCTCTGATAATAGCGGTGGAGAAGATTTTGTATATCATATTGCCCAGGCCATATTTTTTTAGATTGCATAAGCTGATACAGGACAGCAGTTTTCAGAAAAGGAATCAGCAGCTACAACGGAATATGAGGGACAGGAAATGAGGACAGGAATTGTATTGGTTACATTTAACAGACTGGATGATTTGAAGAAAACGTTAGAGGCGTATGAGGAACAGACATTAAAACCGAGGTTTGTCCTGGTGGTGGATAATCATAGTACCGATGGGACGGATAAGTATCTATCTCAATGGACGGAAAAAGTTTCTTCCATACAACATATTGCGGTTATTCTTGAAAAAAACCTGGGGGGCAGCGGCGGATTTCACAGAGGGATAGCAGAAGCGCTGCAACACAGTTGTGATTGGATTTTTGTTGCGGATGACGACGCAATACCGAAAGCGGATATGCTGGAACAACTGGCTGCCTTTGCGGATACCCATGAAAAGGAAATGAAACAGACGGCTGCGCTGTGTACTTCGGTAAATAATCAGGGGCATTGTTCCGGGGGACATCGCTGCTGGATCAAGGGTGGAATCTTTGGATATTTTGAGGTGTTTGTTCCCGAAGCGGAATATGCGAAGGAATTTTTTGAAATTGATACCTATTCCTTTGTGGGCAGTATGATTCGGCGCAGGGCACTGGAAAAAGCAGGACTGCCCAGAAAAGATTTCTTTATTTATCATGATGATGTGGAGCATGCGCTGAGAGTAAAGAAAACGGGAAAAATACTGTGTGTGCCTTCTGCCGTTATGTACCATGTGGATAATGTCAATGTGCATATGAAAAAGGCCAATTGGCGAGAATATTATGTGACACGTAACAGCGTGATTACACATCGGGAACATTTCGGACAATATGCGGGCGTTATGCGGGCAATACGCCGAATAGCCGCAGGAATGTTGTCATTTAATCTTCAGAAGATGAAACTGATTTGGACTGCCATAATGGATGCGTTTCATGATAGATGCGGGATTCATGCCATCTATCAGCCGGGATGGGAGCCGGACAGATAGAACGGGAAGACAAAATGTCAGGAGAATCGTTCGGACAGTGAAAGGACAGGTCATAGTATGGGCAAAGGGCAGGAAATGTCTACAATATGAGAAAAAACGGGGATAAAGTAAGATATAATTATATATTTAATCTGATATATCAGGCAATTAATATTCTGGTTCAAGTGGTTCTCCTGCGATACCTGGCCATTGTGATTGGCTCAGAAGGAATTGGCATACAAAGCTATACCAATTCCATTGTGACTTACTTTACTATGATTCTTGCGCTGGGGGTCAACTGGTATGGTCAAAAAGAAATAGCGCAGAAAATGGAAGATAAGATAAAATTAAGCAAATGCTTTTGGGAACTTATGGCGTTGAAGCTTTTCTGGTCCCTGGCAATTCTGCCTTTTTACGTTATAGTAATTATCCTTGGCGGAGAATATCAGATTTATTATATTGCGTCATCTTTTATGCTGGTGGCCACCATTGCTGATATTTCATGGTTTTATCAGGGAATTGAGAGATTTGATATTGTGGCAATTAGGAACTCACTGATAAAACTGGCAGGAATGTTCCTTGTTCTCTTTTGGGTAAAAGGAAAAGATGATGTATTGAAATATATATTCATCCTGTCGTTGGCCAATATGCTTGGCAACTTTTCCATATGGATTAAAATTCATAGAGAGGTACTTCCCTTTTGGAAGGCAGAATTTGAAGTTAAGAAAATTGCGGATCATTTTAAAAATTCATTTCGGTATTTTGTTCCAACAATCGCAATTACTGTTTACTCCACACTGGACAGGACAATGATTGGGTTTATCTGTAAAAGACCGGAAGAAAATGGATTTTATGAACAGGCCATCCAGATTTCCAATATGCTGAAAATTGTTGTCTTGTCCTATAATTCTGTTATGATGTCCAGAATGACGTTGGTTATGGCTCAGAAAAAGAAAACTGAGGTAATAAAATTATTTGAAGGCTCCCTGGAATTTATCATTTTGATTTCCTGGCCAATTATTTTTGGGGTGGCTGCATTGGCCAGGGATTTTTGTTTTATTTATTTTAGTGCGGACTATAATCAAATTGCGGACATTTTGTTATGCTTTTCTCCGCTGATATTGATTGTGGGGTTAAGTAATATTGTGGAAACGCATATTGTCACGCCCACCAACCAAAGAAGCCTGGGAAATAGGATAGTGCTTCAGGGGCTGGCGGCAAATGTGATATTGAACAGCATTTTCATTCCGCTGTGGAGTGGCATTGGCGCCGCTTTGGCGTCAGTTCTGTCAGAAATCCTTGTGACAATTCAATATGTCAGGAAATATCCGGAACTCATTACCTGGAAAAAGATTGCCGCTGTGGGGTTCAAAAAAAGTATAGCCGCCGTCATAATGTTTCTGGCCATTATGGTTGTCAGGCATTATCTCGCGGCCAGTATCATTGTGCTGTGCTTGGAAGTGGCTGCGGGAGCGGGGATATATTTTATGACATTATATTTACTCAGAGACCAATATGTGGCAAATAAGGTACATCTTCTAAAGGCACGGATGGGAAAGTGTAAAAAGGGGGAATAGATTGTGATGAAAAAGACAATATTACATTATATGGTGATAATCGCAAGGTACATTTTGCTCTTGTCCCTTTTGCCTTTTTTGATTATCAAGGGTGATATGATTGTGGACGCAATACGCCTCTCCTGGGGAGTGATGGCAGGGGCAATGGGAGTCTGCTGGATTACAAAAGGCGCAGTATACAATCTGCCCAAAAAGGTATATATTGCGGCAGGACTATTGACTGGCGTGTTTGTTCTTATGCTGTCAATTACCGAAATCCTCCAATGCGGCATGTTCCAGAAGAATATATTGATAGAGGGGTATGGAGCAGCGGTGGGCAGTGCTTTCTATGTATGGGCGAGATGGATATATCTGCCCATGACAGTAATAGCAAGTTATCTATGTATATGCATATTACTTTTTTATTTTCTCAATGGAAAATCTGTGAATGCCCATGAGAAAAAAGCAGCCTTTGGCAGCGGGTTTCATAAGAAGAAATGTTTTATTCTTATTGTGCTGACTTCTGTTATATTCCTGTTTTCTACGTTTCCGGGTATTTGGATTTCTGATGATGTGAATGCTATGTGGCAGTGGGTTCAGACAGGTTACTGGTCAAACTGGCATACTCTGGGATATAATATTTTCGTGTATTTGTGTACACTGTTATTTCATAATATGTTTGCCGTGAATGTCTGTCATACGATTCTCTGGCTTATATTAAATTACTATCTCTTGGGCATCCTGGAAGATTACAGCGCAAAGGCAATGCGCTTTTATACCTTTCTTCTGGTGCTGTCCATTACTCCTTTTGTCTATCTGGAGGTTGCGTATAAGGATGTGGTGTTTTCCATGGGAATGCTTGCGCTGACGGCAAGTCTCTGGAACATCATCAGAACACAGAAAATTTCGACGAAAGATTTCATTGCCTTTTCCCTCCTTGGAGTATTTGTCACTTTGTGCAGGCATATGGGGTGGATTGCGCCAATGGCGGGACTTTCAGTTCTGATTCTATATTTATTCAAACTGAAAAAATATAGGGAGATTATGAAGAGCCTGGGCATGGTCCTGTGTCATGGAACTCTATATGTTATTGTGTACATTTTCCTGATGAACGGATTGAAAGCGGAGAAAGTGCCGCTTTATGTATCTTATGGAACTCCAATGGCAATGATTGGCGCCGCTGTACAGGAGGGAGTTGTATTTGAACCAGAGGATGTGGAACTTCTGGAACAGGTTATGCCAGTTTCGGAATGGGGAGAATGCTACAACAAATATTGGGCGGATGATATTTCCCGTGCCTGGGGAAAAATAGGTGAACGAATTTATTCTGTTGAGACATTACTGGTCCATGAGGGGTATGGAGAAGAACTCCTTAGAATGAATGCCAAACTGCTTCTGAAGCATCCGGTATTGTATATTCGGGCATTATTTGACATGAACAGTATGCTGTGGGAAATCGGAAAGCCAATTGATTCCAATGATATGTCACTATGTTCGGTTCCAAGAAACGAAGAAATTTCCTATTTGGCTTTTTACAAATCCACTGATATACTGTCAAGATTTTGTAACGATATTCCCCTTCTGCATTCGCTGTTCTGGAGAGGCGGGGCCAGCATTTTCACAATCCTTCTTTCTGTGACCGTGTTGTTCCTCAGAAGGCAGGGAAGATATGTGTTGGCAGCAGTTCCCATTATCATATACAGCTGCATGCTTGCCATTGTAATGCCGGCCCAGGATCCCAGGTTTATATTGCCCATGATAGAATGCGCGATTTTTATTCTGGCATTGTTATTTGAAGACAAGAACGCCAATGTATGATACGTTTGCATTGCTGTGAAATCCAGACTATTGAGGTATGAAGTAAAAAGACATTTGGCCCTGTATTGTGTCTGGGACAGAATAAAGGTATTTTGTCAGAAGGTTAAAAATCCTTTGACGTGATTATGAAAATATAGTAATATAAAAGAGCATAAATTTGTCATGGCAGCCATAAAAGGAAAGTATCATCCGCCTATGGAGCTGCCAGGTGCCAATGGGCGGGGACAAATGGAAGGAGGTGATAGGATGAAGGACAGCTACAATATAACCGATGCGGAGAGAGAAGTTATGGAAGTCCTGTGGGAGGCTGGAGAATCGGTTCGGACAGGGGTATTGCTGGATCAAATGAAACTCCGTGGCAGGAGTTGGAAACGGCAGACCTTGAATACGCTACTGGCCAGACTGGATGAAAAAGGTATTGTGATCCGAAAAAGAGCCTTTGTAGAGGCTGCATTTACAGAAAAAGAGTTGTTTACAAAGCAGACCCAGGGCCTGGTGAATCATTTCTATGGCGGAAAGCTTGAAAATTTCTGCGCTGCGTTTATAGGAAAGGAATTGCAGCCATCGGAAGTGGAGAAGTTAAATGCCCTGGTGGATGAAATTCAAAAGCGAAAATAAAAAGAAAGGCATATACGAAAAATGAAAATCCTGATGCTAATGACATTTTTCGGAAGTATTCTGCGTTTTCGTTATGGGTTTGGGGGAAGAGGATTTCAATCCATAACAAACAGCAAGTACAGGGAGAAGACAGCGGTATCGCTGTTTCTTTCAATTCCATGGATGTGGCTGAGGGGAGTATATGAGAATTTATTCCGAGCGCGAATAAAAGGGGAATTAGCAATATTGAAAGTATTGCTGATTGTGAGGAGAGAGTTATCAAAGATTGTTCCATTAAAAAAGCACTGCATCTGCGAGGTTGACTGTGTATGGCATGGTTGATGGTGAATAGAGCACCTCGCTTGGCAGTGCGGTTTAGATTGGCGTAGTCATTTTATCTGAATATCAGGGCAGATGAAATTCGTTGTTTATAGATATATCAGGGACCAAAGTAATATTCATTACTTTACTGGTAATGCCATGATGAAATAAAGTTTGAGCAATGCGCTCGCCGCCATAAGAGACTGCCATGGGCCAGTCAGGGCTTCCATGGATTGGAATTAATACCTCAACCGCTTCTAATCCAATTAAATCGGCTTCTGTCACTTGACGGATAAGGTTCTCATCTAAAGCTTTGACGGTTTCAGGGGTAAAATTGGTCCCCGAGCTGTTTGCGTAGGTTTTGGCGTCAATAATTACTTCAAAGAACAATATGTACAGTATCAATGGAAACACTAAAACAGTCTTGGGCATTTTGACTGCAATGTACGCAAAAGAAGAAAAAGCTATTAATATTACCCAGAAAATCCAGCTAATCATTACCCATGAGTTTGCGACATATGTTGGAGAAACTTTTGAACAAAGCATCAACAAATATATGAGGGTAATGAACAGACAGATAATTTCTTTGCTGATATTCTGTATAAAAGTTTTATCTATATCAGATATTTTGTTTAGTCTTACATCCTCCAAGGAATCTTCAGCTAACTTCCCTTCTTTAATTTTGGATACAATATATATAATAATTGCGGTGATTATAATTAAAAGCAATATCAGTAAAAAATCAGTTCTTATACCAGTTATGGACTGAATAAAATAATGTCCGGTTTCTTGTATAAATGGAAGAAATTCTCCACTTGTAACATTCCATTGTGCCCGTCCGCCTTGAGATTCCAATATAATGGAAATCAGCCAGCATAAGACAAGCAAAAATTCCAGATAATTTTTATATAGATAGATTTGAATAAAATGAAGGAAATTAGTTAGAGATAATTTTTCTTGTCCAGTCACTGATTTCACAAATGAAAACAGCAGCGTTGAACCGATATAGGAAATCAGGATAATACTGTGAAACATGTTAGAGTTAATACATAAATACAGTAAAAGGATTAAAAAACCGTTTTTTATAAGTGAATTTTTACTCCAATCTTTTATAGGATGTGTTATTAAGTAAATAGTGACTGTGGCATTAATCAATTCTGGCAGCACATAATTAAATATCATATTTACAGACGAACCATAAAACATATGTTTGTTTTCTGTTACTGCTGTCTGGAATGGGAGAAAGTGAAATAATGCCAGTATGGTAAGCAGTAAAACTGTTATATTGAAATTAAGATGATAATGATTTATAAATAGCTTTCCGAAATTAAACAGATAAAATACAATAGCCAATGAAAGAGCAAATGCAAATGCGTAGCTTAAGGAGCCAATGTAATCCCCTGTAAAAGGCATAATAAAAATCAGGCCAAGTTCCGCAACAAGTGGCATAAGTGTTTCGGGAAATATTTTTGTTGGATTCCAGGCATCAGGCATAGGCCATGCGTGTCTTGCGTTGGAGATATATGTCCAATCATCTGTATCATAAATATATAAAGGATGCGCCATTGTAAAAAACAAATAAAAACATAGAAATAGAAAGATGAAAAAGCAACCGTAAAGTATCTGCTTTTTGTATGCTGATGATTTCATGTTACTCCTTCCCAGGTTAAGTTGTTATTTTGCGTTGTTATTTTCCAAAACGCCACTCATTGTGTTTATTTGAGGCAAAACAGTTTCTATCTTATTCCAAGTTAGCATGGTACATCCATAGTTCATCCATATTCAGTTTCTTTTTTTCTATTATCATCATTGCGATGGTGTCGCAGAAAACAAGCAAGGATTGTTCAAATAAGGAAGTCATTGGCTGTCCGGAGTCAGTTTCGTCTTCCAGATATAATCTTGTCCGTACTGGAATTCTCACCATATAATCCGCAATCTCCGCCATGCTGCCATGAGGATTTGAACCAATGTGAATTACTTTGGCATTGTATTCTTTTGCTTTTTCCGCTATGGCAACGGGGAGAATGGAGCAGCCGCTTCCGGAACCTACTATCAGTAAATCTTTTTCTGTAATTGCGGGCTCCGTAATATCTCCAACACAATAAGCGGTGATGCCAAGGTGATTCAGCCTTTTGACAAAAGCCTGTAAGGATAACATTACCCGTCCAACGCCAGTGACAAATATTTTATCCGCGTTTAAAATGTCATCTATGAATCTATTTATACTTTCCCCATTGATTTGATGTGCAGCTACGTTAATTTCTTCCAAAATAAGATTCAGTGTAAGGTCATAATTCATGGTATATTTTGCTCCTTTTTAAAATGTAAAGTAGACATACTCACAAAAATCGCGATTGCCTTTTGAATGGATATTAGAGGCATATTATTGCGCAGTAATGCAGGGCAGAACATGATTCGCCTGATTTATGGAATCAGCAATATGATTTCGGTCGATACAGGTAGTTCCTCCTACGAAAATATTGACTCCCAGAGGCGCGAATTCTTTAACATTTGATAAGGATATTCTGCCATCTACCTCAATGAGAGTTTCCGTATGCAGACCATCTATCAATTTTTTCAGATCTGCAATTTTTCTTTTAGCATAAGGCACCTGGGCTTCATGGGAACTTGACGCATAGCCTGGATTTATCAGCATTAACAGAACAGCATCACATTTTTCAATGATATATTCCAGGCTGCTTATGGGAGTGGAAGGTTTTAGGGCAATGCCGGCCCTGACTCCCATATGATGTATTTTATTAATGAGTCCATCCGCATGAGCGGCGGTTTCCAGGTGGAATACGATTTGCTCCACGCCAATATCCAGCAGTTCCTGAATATAATATTCAGGGTTCTCTGCCATAACATGACATTCAAATGCCAGATTGGTGACAGATCGCAACTGTCTTACCAAATCAAAACCTAATGGCATACTTGGGCTGAAACGGCCATCTAATATATCTATATGAAGCATTTTAATTCCTGCCTTTTCCAGTTCATTCACCTGTTCTAATACATGAAGAACGTCAAGGCAAATAAGTGAAGGCGATATTTGAATTGTATCTTTGTGAAATAATTGCATTTGTTCCTCCTGCCTGTCCATGATAGGATGATTGTTTTGTTATGCGTTTTCTTCCAATAGTTTATAAAGCATTTCCTTTCCCAGGGACATTAAAATCAGAGAATAAGGATAATGGTGCAATGCTGCAATATTAAGAAAAATAATGGCTGTGAGCATCTTAACTTTGACTACATCATATTTGTTTTTAGCCAGCCAGCTGTAATAATAGTTCTCACATTGAACCAATAGCTGCTTACGATTGAAATCGTAAATAATTTCATTTTCATTCCAGTTAATATGATATTCTTCTTTGGCTACAAGTTCATGGCACATGATTAACCCATGAAGCAATTTGGCAAGGTCATAATAAATATCTCCTATGGAGAGTGATTCTCCAAAGTTTTGCCTCCAATCCAAAAATTCAAAGTTTCCTTCAGAGTCATTGTATAAAATATTTTCAAAGTGAAAATCACCATGGAACTGTCCGGGCAATCCAGAGGCCATATAATTCCAGTCTACTTGTCGCAACATATCTTTTACAGGCGGATACCACACATGATTAATGACAGTTGCGCAATCTTGTTTTCCTGACGTTTCAAAGAATAATTTTACCCTGTCAAAAGTCTTGTCTTTGTAAAATTTCATACAACTATTGTAAAACCGTTCTTTTTCCTGGCTGTTTAATGCGGCTTCTCTCCAAAATCCCTTTGATGAGTTGAGTAATTGTCTAAATAAGGGAAGTGAGACACAATCCGACATTATTTTCCCCTGAACATATCCGTAGGCATACATATGATCCGTGTGTCCTGTAATAGGAGGAACAAATCCACTTAGTAATTTTGATCTTTCAACTCTGTCTCTGATAAAGTTTTTATCATCTGAGAATTTAATGACTTTATCCTTTAAAAACCAAATGGCCTCATTTGCCTTTTCAAGTATATTGGGACCGCCTTCCATATGAAACCTTTGACGGGTAGCTTCTAATTCCACTGTGACCCCGGTATCAAACCAGGTGAATTTGTGACAGTGAACATTTTTTTCCTCTACCAGCTTGCGGAGTCCCACAGATTCTCCCTGAAGTAACTTAATATCATCACACATATCCATTGCTTTCCAAAAGGTCTCATAGTCGTGAATTCCTGCTAAACCGATATATGGTTTTGCGTTTTCCGAGTTATCATAACCTTTTTCGTCAATGGATTTGACCAGGCCAAGTTCAGCATGAATTGAAATGGTTCGATATTGTTCTTTGTTGTCTCGCTCATCCCAGCCCATCCAATTGGTATCCGGACCGGGTATTTCCCCTGTCACCAGAGTATCACACGAACAGAAAACAAAGGGTTTCTGTAAATATTCCTTGCAGCAGCTGATGGTATAACTGAGACCGGAACCCTGTCCCTCATAAGGAAAGACATCAACTAACTTGATATTTTTTTCTGGATAGGCTAATGATATAAATTCTCTTACCAATTCACCTTTATATCCAAGAGCAATCACATAGTCCGTATCATCAGGAAACATATCCATAATACGGGCCAATGTGGGTTTGTTTTCAATACTGACAAGGGATTTGTTTAGATATTTTGTCAGACCTCCCAGGCGTGATCCTGTTCCTGCGGTGGGTATAAATACTGTATATGACATTTTGGCCTCCTGTTCCAATATCGACTCTGTGTCTGGACATTAAACAGTCCAATCTCTTTGTGCGTTTATGTTGTCCTGAGGTAATTTCAGCGGATTATACGGTGTGAAAAATTTCTCCAGAATATGCAGGCAGGCTTCTGCCACAGCTCTGTCACCGCCCCTGCGTTTTGTGACATAGGAAGCGCAGTTTCTGGTATTGGAGTCTGCGTTTTGGGTTGCGATAGAATATCCCACTTCCCTCATAACATAATGATCGAATATCCCATCACCCATGTAAATTACTTCCTGTGGATCAAATTGAGTTTTAATCCATTCGATGCGGCGAATTGTGCTGACAAGGTTTAATTTCATATGCATGTCTTCTACAATCCGTTTTTCACTGATGGGAAATCCTCTTTTATCCCCTGTCACAAAAATAATATCCAGATATGGTTTTAGCAGGCTTAAGGCGTCATTGTCATCGGCGCTGAATTTTTTCATTACCTTGCCTTCCTGGGTATAATAGAAATTGCCATCTGTGAGCACCCCATCCACATCCGCAATAAAAAATTTAGGTGGTTTCATATGTTCTCAAGTCCTTTCTGTTATAATGAAGATTTTAAAGTTGAGATATGGCTTTGTAAAAGTCTTCTGCAATCTTCTCAGGATGAAAATGTTCTATAACAAACTCATAGCCATTTCTGGCAATGGCCTCCAGTAAGTCCGGATGCTTTTGGTAGTATTCAATTTGGGCAGTTAAATCTGTCAGGGAACCATCATAAGTAATATAATGCTTTCCCGGAATTAATCCCAAGTCAGTATACATTACATGATCCAAACCAATATACGCGCATCCGCAGGCCATTCCTTCTACGAAACCAATTCCCGGTACACCCACAAGTTCTTCCGGGCATATGGCTATTTTATATTCATTAAATTTCTCAACCATGTCAAATGAAGTGTATTTGGATTGTCTCCATTCGTGGGATTTATTATAGTATTTCTTATAAAGTTTAATAAGAAAGAAATCATTCTTCTTTATTTCATATGTTTTATCTTCATGAATATAAGAGATATAAGAGTCAATGTAATCAGTCAATTGGTCTTTTTTATCCAGTATTTCTTTCCGCATTGGCTGAATCCAATTGGTCTTTGCGTATTCCTTATATTTTTCATAACCGGAGACACCTTCAACAGAGGATAATGTACCGATTGCCAGCGCCAGGTTTTTTCGTTCCTGAAAGGGTCTGATGGAACGGAAGCGCTTTGAAAACGCATAGGGCATTACCAATGGCTTTACGTTATCCAGGGTATAATAGAGATTAATAAACTCATTATGCGCTATATTTATCTCATTGACATAAGCGTTCACGCCCAGGGCCGATAAATCAGAATACTTACCTATTTTAATAAAGTGGTTGCCCATAACTACCTTTTTGCACTGCAATTGTTCCAGATAGCGCAATTGTTCTTCATTGTGGCTATAAGCAATCACAATATCATCATCTTGAATCGTGTCACAAACGTTTAAAAGGGAGATTTGGTTTTTCTTATATCCGTTCAGGCATAGTGTGACAGCGGCCATTTCTCTTACAAATGTTCGATAAAAGAATCCTTTTGGCCCGGCAGGGTATTTCTTTTGGAGTATCAGGTCATAAACCTTCATATGTCTGTTGATTGCGTAATCTAATAAAAATTTATGCTTGAAAGATTTTATTTTGTTGCGATATATAATTTGCTTTAAGGGTCTTACTAAAAAATTAGTATTATGTAAGTCTAAAAAAATGATTTTCATACGGTATTCCCTTCATAACATATTTGTCAAGAACATCATTTTATTTTTCCTTAGAATGGAAAAGTAAGTTCAAGAGCTCCTGCATCGTTTCATTTTTCATGAAAAACAGAATCAGGCAGTAAAGAAAGATACTTCCTGTAATGCTTATTCCTATTCTAAGCCATAAAATGGAAAAGCAATAAATGCACAGTTTGCAGAACAGTATAATCGCAAGGCAGCCAAGGATTGGTGAAATAAATATGCGGGTTAGGCCATTTATCTTTATCCGCCTGTCTACTTTTCTGATTAATAGCAGCATTAAAATAAAATAGGATGCCACAGTAGTTCCTGCTGCGGCATTGAGACCGTACACTGGTATGAATATGGCATTGAAAAGAACATTAGCTATTGCGGTTATGCAACAGGCAATCATAAACTCCTTTTCTTTTTTTGAAGGCAGCAAGATCATATTGCCAAAAAAACTTCCCCCAATTAAGGAAAAAAAGGCTGAAATCATTAAAATTTTCAGGGCTGGGACAGCGGGAGAGTATTCTGCTCCAGCTGCCACAAGAATTAATTCCTCTGCCAGAACATATGCGCCTGTGATGCAGGGAAGCCCAATGGTAATTGTCAGACTGAGAATTTTGTGCAACAATATGTTAATCTTTTCAAAATTATTTTCTTCAAATCCTATGGACAATTGAGGCAGCACAACAATCAGTACGGACGCAAATACCTGACTGATTATGTTGGTGATTTTTACAGGAACACTGTAAAGGCCGACTTCATAATCCCCACGCATAATGCCAATCATGGTAGTATCCGCATTACTGAAGATTGACTGTGCCAAAAGCATTACAAACAATAACAATATGGGTTTTAAATGTTTGCTCCATTTAATATGTGTCGTAAAAGTGACCTTGCAGTATCTTCTTCGATACCAAATATTAAGTATATTTGTGCCGCTGGCAGAAAGCGCCATGACAACAGCGTATATGAAATAGTCATCGGGCTTTCTGACAAAGCAGAATATGGCAATGAGTGACAGAATTTGAATAATAAAAGTTCGTATTGTAATGTATTTGAAGTCCTCCATGGCAGAGTTCACCCAGTCAGTGCCCATGGTGGTCATTATGATTGTAATGCTTTGTATTGCTATTAAAATCCTGTAATCATGTAATTCACGGAACAAAAGTAAAGAAATCGTCATTAATACATACGCCAAAGCAGTGGTAAAAACATTGATGGAGAAAATTTCGCTGGCCATGAGACCGAGTTTCTCTCTATCATTTCTCACTGTGGAACAAAGTCTTATGGCATAAGTGGCAATTCCCAAAGAGGCAATGAGAGCGAAATAGTTTACAATTGACTGCCCAAATTGAATGCGTCCTATGTTATCCGGCGCTAAAACTCTTGATATGTATGGAAATATAAGCAGCGGAAAAACAATAGAGGAGAAAGTTTTAAAAAAATTATAGATAATATTTTTTTTCATACTGTGATTACGCATTGTCTATTCTCCGTGTTGGTATTGTCACTTGTGTCACTTATATTTTATGTTTTTTTCCTGGGAAGCCAATTCAATTGTTCCGGGGTTGTAAGTTGCAGGTATAGATCCTCTTTATGCTTTTCTATTTCCTGTTGTGTCAGTTTTTTATAGTCCACTTTCATTAACTCAGAAATGAGTTCGTCAGAAAATCGGTATTTTAGTATTCTTGCAGGCACACCGCCTACAACCGCATAGGGTGGGACGGCTTTTGTTACCACGGCCCCCGCAGCTACCACTGCTCCCTGACCTATATGCACGCCGGATAATATGGTAGCTCCATAACCAATCCATACATCATCCTCCACTGTGATATCCCCCTTGCCAAATGCTTCAGGAATGGCTGTCCGTAGACATTTTGCTTTGTAAGGATATGTTGAAATATGATCTGTGTAATGATCGGCGTCTAAAAGAAACGTTACACATTGGGCAATAGAAACATAATTCCCGATATGTAATTTATGAATGTCCGCAAAAGATACCACGGTCAGCTCCCCATAGGAAGCTGTTCCAACTGTAACCTGTGCAGGGTTAAAAAGATTCTGAGCATGAGTATCATTGTGCTGATTGGTTTTGCGCCAATATCTTTTTGCGTGATTCATTTGGTATAGATGCCATATATTATGGATAATTGAATTCTTGAGGTATTGTCTAATGCGCTTCATGTCCCACATCCTCAACGGCCCTTTTTACTGCTGCAAGATAGGCATATTCATTTACTGAATCCGGTTCCAGGTAAGCACTTTCTCCCCATTCATTCCAGGCGGTCAGAAAGATAAACTCTTTCTGCTGGCTTTCGGAGATACGCAGCAATTCGCTGAGGTATCTGCGGAATTTCTCCTGCGTGTCTCCCTGCACTACTTTCCCCTGCATACCTCTTCTTGGTGTGTCATCATAACTGACAAATGCTCCATACATGACTTTTGGGTTTTTGTTTCTTCTGGCATGATCAAGAATGGATTCCCATACCTTATCATAATCATAAAAGGTTATTTCACCTTTTTTTCGGCTATCTTCTTTCACTTTATTGATGACACGGGTTATAATATTTTTGTTCTGCCAGGCTGAGAACATGGGTTCATAGGTGAATAAAGCATCAAAACAGTCCAGAGAATCATAAGGGTTCAGCCGATTTACCAAATAGATTCCGTCATAGCCTTCTGCTTTCGCCAACTGATTCCAGTAAACGCACATTTTTTTTAACGTTTCTTTTTCGGTATAGTTAAATATTACAAAAAGGGGTCTGGAGTTTACTTTAATATATCTTTCATCTCTGAAAAACTGATTCAAATAGTCGAAATGTTTCTTCCAGTCCGTTTCCGAACCATATTCCAGTCTTGCCAACATCCCTTCAGCTTCTTCCGGAGTATTCTTGTCAGCCGAAGCGATGGAGCGATGTTTTTCATCCAGCTGCGGTGTCCATGCATTTGTGTTATGTTTATATTTGCTCCATGTTCTGACCCAAGAATTATTATCCCATGCGAGAAAAAAAGGGATATTTATTTCTTTATGTTCCAAAAGCAGTTCCGCAGGTTTATACAATAATCTTTGATGACTAGAAAACCAATAATGATATATCCCAAAACCATATATTCCATACTGCCTGGCAAGTGCTGCCTGCCATTTTAAGGTATCCACATCTGTCAGGTCATAGTAGCGCTCTCCCAGGGGAATTCTCGGCTGACGATGCCCATCAAATAATTGTCCGGAGGACCTGACACTGACCCAATCGGTGAAGCCTTCGCCCCACCATTTATTGTTTTCCGGAATTTCATGATATTGAGGAAGATACATTGCTATTACTTTGGACATGTCATTTTTCTCCTTTCACACAACTTTGAGATGCTTCCTCTTTACTGTTGCGTTCCAGCCTCTTTGCGCCTCCCTGAAACAGCATAAACGATGTAATACACTGGGGCGTAAATGTATTATCCTGCATCAGGGAGATTCCTAATAAGACAATTGGTATATAATAGAAAATATCCAGGTGTTTTTGATGCTTTATATTCTTTTTCAGTGACAGAGAAATCAGGCATAGGCCAAAGATAAGCACTCCTTGTATCCCAAGCTGATACATGAATGACATCAGAGCGGTTTCTCCGCCGCTGGCAAGCCAGGCATCCGTGTTGGAATCAAAGATAGCCGCCATATTCCCCCCGGTTCCAAGTCCATACCCCAAAGGCTTTCGCAGAACGTTTTGCCATGTAAGCATAATTGCTATAAAATGAGGCCTCGATGCGGCGCCAATCTTCTGATAATAGTAGATACAGAACACGCCCACGGCCGCTATCATGATGATAATAGCAGTTCTTCTCAGCACTTTCATAGGAACTGTGGAAAACATGTGTTTTAAAAAACGCATACCATAGACACAAAGGATTACGGTTCCACTCAGTAAATAAGCTCCCTTTCCAAAGGTCAGTAAGAGACCCAAACCATTTAAAATGATAAATATAATTCTTTTCCGCACATTAGCAGTCCAATTTCCAAACCACGCAACCAGGAAACCAACTGCGTAAAAATATCCCAGATTTACTGGTTCATAATACAGGGACCCCATTCTGGTGAAGGTACGAGTGATTAAGGTAGTGTAAAACCGCCCATCCAATCCCTCTCCGCTGAAAGGAGCGCCCTTGGCAATATAGACTTCTTTTATCCCTATTGCTTCATAACCTGGGTACCCTATTATTAATAATGCGATTCCCACAATCAGAATAAAAAAAGAAAGTCTTAAAAAACTGGATTGAATCTGTATAAAATCTTTCTCGCTTTTCATACAGTGAAATCCGATTTCAAATGTCATATAAAAAACAGTCAAATTACGAATATTCATTAGTATGGAGGATAAGGCTCCGTGGCCTGATAAATAAGCAATGCCAATTGCCATCAACAGGATAAGGAAAATAATACGGGAACTTTTATCCATAGTCCTCTTTTTTCTGTTTTGATTTACTAATAAAATGAGCATCCATAGGATTCCAATTGTTAAGAAAGGAATCTGCGTCATAAGTTTTAACGACTCACTTGTATTTCCTGCAATATGCGCGCCTATACCAATTGCCGCATTTTGAAAAACAAGCAAATATATGATCCCCATACAGCACTTTGCCCGTGGGCGAAAAGCGTAATGAATTCCAATTATGAGAGCAATTACAGCGCATATACCCAAAGCGATGTAAGTAAATAACGGATGGGTAGAACCAATTAGAATAATTAAAATTATCAGGACAAAAGCAAAATCATATTTTGCGAGTTTGATTTTTCCCATTTTTACCTCAATAAAGACTCTTTTTATGTGTTTCATATATTTCATTGAAACTGTGAATGGTTTCTTGGGCGGCTTTTTCTCTTGTAAATAAGCGTGATCTTTCCAAACCCTTTTGTATCATCACATTACGGAGCGACGGATCGCTGATCAGTTTCTTCATCTGTGAACAGAGTTCGGCAGGGTTATAAGGGCTGAAGGTCAGAACTGCGTCTCCGCCCACCTCCGGAATGGACGATGTGTTGGAGCACAGAACAGGAACCCCATAAGCCATGGCTTCCAAAACAGGCAGTCCAAAGCCTTCAAACAGGGACGGAAATACAAAGGCATAAGCCTTGGCGTATAGTTCCATTAGTTCATTATCATCAACATAACCTTTGAAGTGAACTTTGTGTTCCAGATGGGTACCTCTGATTTTTGCAAGTATATTTTCGTGGTCATTTCCCTTTTTTCCCACAACAATCATATGGTATTTTTCCTGTATCTTCACAGGGAGCATTTCAAAAGCAGCAAGAAGCGCGCCGAAATTCTTGGCCCGTTCCGTTTCCCCTACAAACAGAAAATAATTTTCCGGTTCATATTTTGGGAGAGAATTTGGCTTGCTTTCGACGGAATTATATATTACTTTCACTTTACCTTTTTCTGTTCTGAATCGGTCGTAAATACTTTGCCTGGAATAATCAGACACAGTGATAATTTTATTCGATATACGAATTTGATGCCGTACAATAACTTTTCGCAGGCAGGCTTGTAACATTGAGTACTTTTCAGGCACTTCAAATTCAGCCAGGTCATGTATGGTGGAAAGAACAGGGCACGGTTTCATCAGGATGGCCTGGGTGTCAATCAAAAAGAAAATATCAGGACGATATTTCCGGCATATGTATGGCAGAACAATGGCCAGATAAAGGTTTCTGGATATTTGATTATTCCTGATGTCCAATGGAAGAAAGTGAAAGTTTGGCTGATTCACTTTCAAAAACTTGTAATTTTTCATCCATGTGCCATAATAAATATAATATTGGTTATCATGGTCAAGTTCTGCCAGGGCTGGCAGCAGATTATTAATATAGCGCCCTACACCTCTGGGATTTTCATGGGCAAGGACGGCATTCATAACAATGTTCATAGCAGACCTTCACTTTCGTATCATTTCATCTACCAGCTTTTTGAATTCCATATTAAAACTGGCGTTATTGCTTTTCAGATCGTCAGGCATGGATGCTGTAAGAGTATCGTATTGGGCGATTTTATCCGCAAGTTCCGCTATATCTTCCACTAAAATAATATTGCCGTTGCGTTCCTTTACTGCCCGACAAAATGTAAGCTGATGATCGTTGACATGCTCTCCAAACTGCTTCTGGCGTGGTATCACAATGGGGATTTTACCCATTTGCAATGCCATCAGAAAACTGGAAGGACCTCCGTGGGTAATTACAATATGTGCCTCCTGGATATTCTGAATCATGGCCTGATAGGGATATAGTTTTTGCCAGAGACAATATTGTGGGATATAGGTGCTGTAACCGGTCTGTATTGTAAAATCTTCCGCAATCAAATTGTTTTTCTTTACATCATCAATATATTTAATGAGCCGGTTAAAAGGCTGTTCATGGGTTCCTACTGTGACAAAAATCATGCAATTCACCTCTGTATATTTTAAAAAACGCTGCCAAGATTAATGGCCTTTGCATAAACTTTTTTCATTTCTTCCCATTCAACAATGAATTTATCGGCAAATGGATAAACCAGCTTCCCTGTTAAAGTAGGTCGATCTATTCGATCAAATACTTCAATATAAATTGCTTTGGCGCCAAATATTTTTCCCAGAACGAAAAATGGAACTGCCACGGCTGCGCCGGAAGAGATAATCAAGTCAGGCTGTTCCGCACGGAGCAATTTCCAAGCCAGTTTTGTATTGATAAAAAGTGCTTTTAAGCTCCTGTTTGTAGGATAATGGCAAGGATACATCTTTTCTTCTGACAATAAACTTCTGGCATCCTCTTTGTCAAATGTGACCCAAAATCGCTCATGTTCCTGCCAAAATGGTCTTAGCATATATAAATGAGCCAAATGTCCACCTGATGAGCTGACAAGACATACTTTCAATTTTGACCTCCCTGCCCATCTGAGGTGGGCATCTGTTTTCCGTATTCTATCGACTGTATCTCTATTGATACACCATCCATGGCAATCAGCTGGAAATCCATGTTTGGGCAGTCATTGGTCAGAGCAGTGTCAATGATAAAGACATACTGGCCGTCTTCATCAAAGTTGTCCCAATAAATATCCTGCTGGTTCCATACGGCCTGCCCCCAATCCGAAGAGATTATGGCTATGGCAACAGTATCATGTTTCGCAGTATGATTGAGCAGCCGCAACTTGTATGTTACACGTAAAGTACCTGCGTATATTGTGACGTTCGGGCCATGCCGAAGGGAGTATTCAGGGCCATTTAACAGAAGAGTGCCGTTGGAGGAGACTGGCAAAGCATTTCTGTCAGCCAAATCAGCTAAATTCGCTGTTTTCTGTCTGCTGTAATAGTTTGTCAGAACGGTTCCGCTTTGTTCCAGTATTTCTTGAGCAGTTTTACTGTTCGTGTAGATTCCATGGCCTGATGGCAGCACGCCATACTCATATCCGGTAAGCAGGAAGGCATGCAGTTCATCCGAGTCCTCTGTAATCAGCGTTGTGTTAGAGTGACAGGCCAGCGATTCCTCGCTTAATGCCATTGCCGGTATGTTATCAAATTCTCTTATATATATTTCCGGTAAATGACTGACATACAGTTCACCTGCCATACTGTCTTCTGCCAGAAGCGCTTCTATAGTTGGGCGGTCAGCTTCAAGCAAGTACTGGAACTTGGACTGCCCCTGTCGGATGCTATGTTCTCCAATGACAAAAACGGACAAACAAATGAAAACGACCATACCCATGCCAGCGTAAATTTTTTTAGGAATAGGAATGTTGCGCGCAAGCCCATGGGCAATACGAGAACATAACCATAAAAACAGGGTGCCTATCAATAGGCCGCAGGAGATCCATATTAACAAGCGGTGTTGTCCGGAAGCTTCAATGTGATGTATGTCAGCTATGGTTTTTAACCATGTTATGAGTCTGGAAAATACCATAACAATCAGGAATCCTCCTGTTACTGCAATGGCGTATATGATATGCCTTCTTTTCCTTTGCAAGGGAAAGTTTGTTTTGGAGTCCTTGCGGACTTGGGAATTATTGTCACTTTTTTCCGTAAAATCTGCAAAAGGGAGCAATAGGAACAGGTTGTAGGCAATCTCTGGTAAGTGATGTTCTATCATGCTGTGAAAGGCAACAAGCGCAGCTGCGAAAATTAATCGTCGCTGGCCGTTTTTTAATAGTTTTCCTCCCATATAAATATTTTGTGCCAATAGGGCCAGCAGTATCATATAACCATAGCGCACCAATATTAATACATAGGAGCTGTCTATGAAATTATATTTCAGGCTGCCTGACTGCGCAGTAGTGCCGCCTGATCCTATCAAAGCAAATGTGCTGCCAAAGGGGTGGATGCCATAGTTGGCGATGGCGTCCCAACCCAGTAACAACCGATGCGTCAGCATGGCATCGAGCTGTCCCATGAAATCACCACCCACATTGTAAAAAAGGGTGAGACTAATCATTATCAAAGCGCAAAATGGCAATATGTATGCCATAATTTTATCCATATGCTTTGCGGCAGCAGGAAGCGCGCGGCTTCTTCTGCCAAGCTTCTCCAAGAGAAAGCAATAGAATATGACAACTGCCAGTAAACATAATACGGCTGTGCTGCACTTGGCCTTGCAGAAATAGTATGTAAAGGCAGCAGACCCCAGAGTGAATATCACAGGTAAGACAGTAAACTTATCGCCATATAATACCCAGCCTGTCAACACAAGAAAAGTAATATGTGCTGAGAGGTCTGTGGGATATACGATGCCAAAAGAATGCCGCAGCCTCCAGATGCCGTGGGTATACTCTGGATATACCAGGTCAGGGATACAGCCGGTTAAACTGCCAAGCATGGCAAACAATAATACAAACAGACCTGTCATAAAGCCCGTTTTCAATATTTTACGGTAGGAGATCCCAAATGCTCCGACTATCAAAAGAGCTATATCCAACATAAAGGCATAACCTGCTGCAGCCCAGGATAATTTATACATAATACAGCTAAGGACAACCATCGGCCATACTCTTTTAGAATGTATGCCAATCTGAGTCAGGCGCAGAAAAATGACAGCGCATATTAGAATACGTAGTATATTTTCATAATGCCAAGGCCATGGAATAGTATAAAGCACTCCATCAGAAAATACTTTCAGAATATACAGGGCCTCTACAATCAGGTAAAGAGTATCTGTCATAAAAGTATGAAACCAATCACAGGTTTTTGGTATGCGTTAATCCGTTCCTGCTGATTTGTAATCTCACTCAGAAGGGATTTCTGCCTTACTTCTGCAAGTATCACAGCGTCACATTCTGTTAATTTCTGAAGCGCTTCCATATTATGGGTGATAGTTGTGCCTGCTTCCAAGTGAATATCCTTTAGCAGGGGCGCAATTTGGGATACCAGCTTTTGTAATGTTTCCATATCGCCAGTACCTGTTATAAAAAGATGTTTATGTTCTCCTGCCAAATTTCTGATGTTTTGCGCTATCATCTGGCAGGTGTCATCCATGGTGTTTTGCGGATATTCCGTATCCAGGGTTCTAAGCAGTCTGTCCACGCCGGAAAAAACGCGTTTGCGCTCTGAGATAGGTATGGTTCCAAGATGCAGAAACCCATACATTCCTTTCAGTTCATTTCCATCATGAAGTTTACCTCCCAGTACGTAGCGAAAGCCATGGTACAAAACCATCAAAAAGATTCCGGCGATAAAACCTAAAATGAGAAACTTTTGAAGATTTTTGGGGCGTGATGGTTTTTCCAACTCTTCGAGATTGGTTCTGCACTCAATGATGGACTGTTCATAACCCGCAATGATATTGGCATTTTCTTTTTGGGCATCTGCAAGGGCATGGTTAATGGTATAAGTGAGGCTGCGGTTTACGATAGAAATGGTATGCTTATTTATGTCTCCGGCAACCTCTTGATATTTTTCCATAATTTGTTCCAGCAATATATCCAATATTTGCTGAGCGGTATCGCCGTTACTGTAGTTTACATAAATGGTAAAGGTATTGGCGCTGTAGTCTGCGCTGACGCTGATTAATTCCTTAAGATAGAGAGGGGTTTTCCCAGTCAGCGCTTCAATTGTGTTCCAGTCAATGGCAGATAGAAAATTGGCCGTATATACACTGATAAGGCTATCCGTAGGGTCAAGACTGATATTGACATTTTCAGGCAGGCTTTTCCATTCCTCATCGTCCAATTTGACAATAATGTCTGCGGACGCAGAGGGCATATTGTAGGGATTGGCCTGCATCAGTATGGATTCTTCCATATAGGCAGTCTGTTGCTCCAATCGTTTCTGATAATCGTCAATGTCTTTTTCGTAGTTACTTTTTGTAAGTCTATATTCTGCCAGCTTTATCTCATATTCTCTGGTTTCCTTAGGCTTTCCGTTTGCTCCTTCCTCCATGGATTCCATAGTATTACAAAATAATTTATATCCCCCTGCCAATGCGCAGATCATTGCCGCTGCCAGCAAGATGGAACGCCATTGATATATAATATAAAGAAATAAGTCTTTCAGATTGATTTCCGGTTCATATTCATAATTCATTTACTTTACCTCTTTTTATCCTATAATGGTTTATTTTATATGGTTTTATGATATAGTTACCTGGAGCCCTTTCCGCTTATCACTACCTTTATTGTCAGAAATAGAATTTTAATATCTTTCCAGATGCTCCAATTGTCTATATATTCCATGTCTAATTTCACAACTTCGTCAAAGTCCTTGATGTCGCTGCGTCCGCTGACCTGCCACAGGCCTGTCAGTCCAGGTGTCATGCTTAACCGACAACGATGCTTTGCTTCGTAGCGCTCAAATTCATCAACCGTAGGTGGTCTTGTGCCCACAAGGCTCATATCGCCTTTGAGTACATTCCAGAATTGCGGAAGCTCATCAATGCTTGTCCGGCGCAAAAATTTTCCAACACATGTCACTCGTGGATCGTCTTCCATTTTAAACATAAGACCATCTACTTCATTTTGTTCTGCCAATTCGACTTTTCTTCTCTCGGCATCCTGATACATGGAACGGAACTTATAAAAAGTAAATTTTCTGCCGTTTTTTCCCACACGAATCTGACGAAAGAAAACAGGTCCGGGCGAATCCAGCTTGATTGCGGGTGCCACAAATAATGTCGCTGCCCCCAAAATTAACATTCCCACCAGGCTTCCCATGACATCCAGAGTTCTTTTTAAGATCATTTGTCTTGTGGAGAAAATGTTTCTGGCAAAGGTAACAACAGCATATTTTCCCACTCTGCTCAATGTCTTTTTCCCAGTGTACTCTATGTCAAAAGCACCGATATTCACATTTACCAACATACCCATTTGGCCCAATTCCCTGACCCATGTGATTAATCGTTCCATATCATTCAGAGCCTGCCCTGTAATGAATACCTCATCTATTCCATGGTGGGCAGCATAATCCAACAGGCTGTTCCCATCGGCAACCACTGGAATACCTGCCATAAAGTCCAATCCAGGGTCATCGACCAGTGCTATTCCAATCAACTGGCGAAACCATTCATTATAACGAATGATATTGCGAATATTTTTCTCTGCGTCAACTGTGCCAGTAACCAAAAGAAGGCGGCTGCTGTAACGGCTGCGCCTATATCCTTTCAGCAAGATCTGTTTTAGTGCCAGTCGGGCAACATATGTAAGAAGCAAATCCGCAATCAGGAAATATGCGGATAGTAATCGGGAAAGCTCTCCCGATTGGTGTGTCAAATAAAGAAGTGTGATTATAATAAAGTAAGAAAATACTTCTGCCTTGAGTGTCTGATGTAGTTCCTCTATTGCCCCTCTGCGAAAAAAATGTCGGTAAGGCTCCAGCAGGAGAGCAAGTACTGTATACGTTGCCATAAATAGCGCTACAAGCCATCGTCCATCCCAATCGGCGTATTCCCCATAAAGCCGGCCAAACCTGATATGGAATGCTATCCCAAGTGAAGCCGCAAGGCATATTAAATCCAATATAAGAATTAAAAAATTTTCCACGGTTTTTCTCTTACTGTACATAGCAGCATCCCGCCTTGAAAGTATTCATTTACCAACAGTGTCCCTGCCAGCGTGTTGTATTCTGCAAGCAGGAATGGGTGACAGGGTATCAATATAAAATTTGTTCATAATTGTGCATGTCGTCTCTATATATAACAAATAAGGACATAATATGTGTGCAATTTAAACAATTCCAAACATCTATTCTGTGCATTATTGTAAAAATATAAGAAAATCAGTCCATATAGATTGAGTAACACATGTAACGGTCGAAGGGGCTTTTGAAACAGTCCCTTATATATAAATCAACAAAATATATTTTTTTCATAAGTATTGCGCATGGTTCAGGAATGTGTTACATTTGTTGTAATGATGCCAATATATTTGCTGTCTAACATTCTATTTTTCCCATATTCCTGCTTAACTTCTCATAGAAATCTTAAAATACGAAAACCACGAAAAAACAGGTCCCAATAAGCAGGCTATAGGAAGTGTGAAGAATCCGTCGAACAGAAGTGGAGGTAAGGATGAGCAGGCTGATGAAACTGCCGATTGGAATAGAGAACTTTGAGAAAATCCGTACTCAGGGATTTTACTATGTGGATAAAACAGGATTTATCAGGGACTTGCTGGAGAACTGGGGAGAAGTCAACCTGTTCACTCGTCCCCGTCGTTTTGGGAAATCCTTAAACATGGATATGCTGAAAACCTTTTTTGAGTATGGCTGTGCCCCGGAACTCTTCCAGGGGTTGGAAATCGCCGGGGAACAAAAGCTTTGTCAGGAGCACATGGGACAATATCCTGTGATTTCCATCACTTTAAAAGGCGTGGACGGTTTGGGATTTGAGGCTGCGAAGGGGCTGCTGCGCTCTGTTATCGGAAGCGAGGCTATGAGGTTTCAATTTCTGCTTGAGAGCAAAAACCTCTCTGAGAAAGAGAAGAGCCTGTATGAGCAGCTGGTGAGAATAGGTGGAATGGGGGAAGCGGCCTATGTCATGGCAGACGAGACGCTTACTTCCAGTCTTTATATTCTATGTGGGCTGCTGCGGAAGCACTATGACAAAAAAGTAATCCTGCTCATTGACGAGTACGATGTGCCCCT
>CAJUGT010000016.1 GCA_910586435.1 uncultured Acetatifactor sp.
CCTGATCGTCGATTGAAGTCAACGCAGTCCGATGGAAAATTAGACAAGGAGGTTTATTGGAATATAATGCGGTCAGTACACTAGAGTGTGCTCTGGTGTATTGGAGTGTGATATTCGGAGTATCAGGCTATGGCAGGGCTTCCTTCTAAAAAACCAAGAGAGATTCAGCCTTGCCGATTTCCTGATAATTTTTGCAGGGCAGGCTATGAGAGCGCTTCCTTCTAAAATTTGACTGTCACTCAAAATCAGCGTTTCGTTTTCCTGTCCATAGCAGTCCGGGTATTGCCCGGACAGGGTGTAACAGCAGGTTATGGCGGGACTTCCTTCTGTCCCTTATGGGATTCGACTTTTAATCGACCAACAGTCCCGCCGATTTCCTGCACATGATAACTTGCCGATGAAAAAGCCTTTTACAGGCTTTTTTATGCATATGGGCATAAATGTCAGCAGAAGCTGACGGGCGCCCGGCGCAGGAGTAGGGGAATGTAAATTCTCTGCTGGATTGCCCAGGACTGTGCAAAGGCAGTATGCCGCTAATGCGGCGAGCAGGGGAATGTTTCCCTGCTGGATTGCTTGTTGAAAGCAGGACTTTGCCGGAAGCCGCACAGGCTGTCAATGGGGTTGGGTTATGAGGTTTTGCGGAGCCCATGGGTTTGTATGTATATTGGGGGTGGTGTATCGCATGAATGAGATTTTGCTGAGAAGGAAAAATAAAATATTGGCGGAAGATATATGGGGAAAGGATGGAGTACCTGAGAGGCCAAAAACGAATTGCGGTTTGGATGCCCATGTTGCGGCCATTATGAAAAATGTGGAGTCCCTGGGGTATACTTTTTCCATGGAAGTATGTGAAGCGCTGAGGACAATGGAACAATCCCAACTGCGTGAATTTTATCTGGAATTAATTCCCATATTGAGAAAACTGGTGGGGGCGGATGTGGTTTACAAGCCCATGTATCCTGATTTTCCTGATTCTGTCATGGAAGCGGAAGAGGCCAGGCTCTACATCAATGCCATTGTCCATTATTGGTCTTTTGGAACGCTGTACCCCAAAGAGACGGGGAGAGAGCGTCTGCCCCTTTTCGATGCCACGAGACTTAAGGTGATTGGCCTGGGGAGAAGAGAGGATTTGCAGGATATTTTCAGTCATCTGTGTCGTTCCAAGACGTCTCTTTCCCAGACGGACAGGGATGATTTAAAGTGGATATTTCAAAATCTTCAGGTGGTACTTCCGGAAGAAATTCCACTAAAGGAAAATGTGGCTTTGATTGGGAAACTGTATCTGGAAAATAATCCCCTGGCATCCTCAAAGGATTTGGGGAAGTATTGCAGGACAGCCACGGACGTGCTTCGCCTGATTACAGCAATGTCTGACGGAGATGTGAGTCTGGCTGAAAACACCAGATATAGAAATTTCCGCCGCAGGGAGAGAAGGCTTTTGCTGGAATTGCTGGAGGATTGCGGATATATTGAGGAGGACATGCTCAGGTACCGTGAGAAGTGGATTCGTGTAGGAGAGAAGCTTCATCCAGGGGAATATGGCAAGGCACGGTTTGAAAAAGTGGTTACGGCTTTTGATAAACTTCGCAATCATGTCAAAATAGAGACATTTGCTGGAAAGGTGGAGGGCGCCATTCTGGCGGAGGATTATGCGAAAGCCCTGGCACTGCTGAAGAAGAGGCCGGGAGAACTTGCCAGACGACTGGACTGGCTGCTTCGGAAGGCGGAGGATAAGAATGCGGTGATAAATGCGTTTCAGGCAGTGGCGGATGATGTGTCCACCCCCGTTTTGCTTCAGGTAAGAGAACATTTTCTTTTCAGGGGAGACAATGAAGAAGGCGAGAGTGGAAGTGACGTCAAAGACAATGTCAGGGTGGTCTTCCCGAAGGGAAATCTGGCCAGAAGTCATTGTATTGAAACTGCTCTGCCGAAAATCCAGGAGAAATACTGTAATGCGGTTGTGGGGGTATGTGAAAATTGTTTGATTCACAGTTTCAGGAAAAAGGATTTTTTGGGAAATGTTTATCTGTCTGAGGCATTCAGAAATTATTTGGTTCCTTTCAGCCAGAGAAGCGCAAACAAAACCTTAAAAACAATTGTGCGTGGTTCCAGGCTTCCTATGGGGGGCAATATCAAAGCTCTCCGGGGATTTATCTGGTGGACCAATATGGGGAATTCCCAAGAGGAAGGACGTGTGGATCTGGATTTGAGCGCCGCGATATTTGATGGAAACTGGAATTTTCTGGCTCATGTATCTTACACCAATCTGAGGTCCTTAAAATACAGGATCTGTCATTCGGGGGACATTATAAACGGAGGACCTGTGGACGGCCGGGGCGCAAGCGAATTCCTGGATGTGGATTTGGATTCTGTTTTGCAGGATGGGGGAAGGTATGTGATATATCAGGTATACAGTTTTACCAGACAGAAGTTCTCCGATTTGCCCCATGCCATGTTTGGATGGATGGAGCGGGAGGATGTGGGGTCCGGAGAGATATATGAACCTGTAACTGTGGAGCAGAAGATGGATTTGAATTCCCAGGGAACGGTCTGTATTCCGGTTATTTTTGACTGCCTGAAACGGGAAGCGATCTGGTGCGACATGAATTTGTCACTGGGGGGATATCGGTTTGACCAGGGGGGCAATAACCTGGAGAGCAACATAAGTGGAGTGGTTGCGACTTGTTATGGCATCCTCCATATGCGGAAACCGAATCTTTATGATCTGATTGATTTACATATCAGAGCCAGAGGTGTACGGGTTAAGGATAAGGAGGACGCCGATATTATTTTTGATGTGGAGGAGGGGATTACCCCTTTTGATACGGACGTTTTTGTGGGTGAATATCTGTAAAAGCAATATTTGCTTTAAGGGGTATCCATACAGGGAAAACAAAGGATTATTTTCAGCTGCCTGTTTTCCACAACGGCAGTGATTTCGCCGTTCATTTTCTCCATAAGTTCTTTTACAATAAACAGGCCCAGCCCGGAGGAACCTTTCCTTCGGGCTGTGTCTGCTTTATAGAATTTGTCGAAAATCTGTCCGGGATCCGGGATGCTGTCATCCGTCACGGCATTTTGGAATACAAGTGTATTATCCCTCTGAAGAATGGAGATATCTCCGGTGCCGTGAATCAGGGCGTTTTGTATCAGGTTCAGGAAAATGCGTCTCAAAGCTTCGTCGTCTGCCATGATAGTAAAACTTTCGGCTGCAAAGGTTACTTCCGGCGCCACCCCAAGACTTTCAAATCTGCCATGCAGACTGATGAGACAGTCCCCAAGGAGCGGAAGCACCTGTATTTTCTCCAGGGACAGCCGAAAGTCTTCACTGGTAAGTTTGGTATAGAGGAACATTTGCTCCAGCATGTCTTTCAACTCATCCAACCTTTTTTCCGCCGATTCCAGGTAAAGTGTTTCTTTGAAGGGATCTTTGCAGTCCCTGGCCATCTGTAGATAGCCGGAGGCGCCTGTGAGAGGAGTGCGTATATCATGTGCCAGACCGGTAATGGTTTGTTTTAGCAGTCTCTCAGCGTTCTCATATTGGGTATAATTTTTGTCTTTGGCCGTCAGAGCCTGGTTCAGCCTTCGGCAGAGGATGAGCAGCGGCTTCTGGCGGCTGTTTATGGTCAGCTCCATATGACTGCCATCAAGAATTTCCAAAAGCTGGGCGGAAAGAGAACGCAGTTCCATACGAAGACGGATGTAGAATATTGACAGGCAAATGCAGGCAAGGCATAATAAAATGAGCAATATGTTCATTGTAATCCCCATTTCCGCGCTGTTCCGCGCGCATACTCGAATCTTTAGCAAGCGGTGCTTATATATCCTGTTTTGTAAGGCAGAAGGAAGCGATTGCCGTATACAGGGCCATGAATACAAAACCAATGACAAATATCTGTAAATCCCCCGTTCCGGAATAAGAGGAAGGGCCGTAGGTCATATTGTAGTAAAGTGTATATTTGGTCCACTGGCCCAGGTGGAACAGGCTTGTGACATAGGACAGTAAAGTGACTATAATGCCGCTGCCGAACAATATTGCGCCCAGGATGCCCATGGTAACGCTTCGGGTAATAATGCAGATTGCGATGACCAGGGAAGCGAATGCCGTTGAAATCACCCATGCCCATGCCATATAGAACAATATATTGTTCCAGTCGGTTAAGGGTACCATGTGGAACAGCAGGTTCATCAGCAGGCAGAAGGCAAAAAGCAACACAATAAGAAGGAAATTTAAAATGCCCGCAGTAAGTAGTTTGCTGACTACATAATGCCATCTGTTTTGATGGGAAGTAATGATGTTTTTCATAAAGCCTCCCTGGAAATCCATACACACGAAAAGGGCAATTACGATTCCGAGAGTACTGCAGTACAATCCGCCATCCATTCCGATATTGCGGAACATTCCCAGAATATCCATATTTTGCAGAATGTCTACTTCCACATTCATCTCAGCCAGATCTTCCAGGCTGAACATACCAAGGCGTACAGCGGATTGACGCCCCTGGGGTGTCTCCATCAGCCATACCAGCCAACAGGCCAGTACAGTGAGACTCAATAAAATTGCAAAGCAGACATAAACCGATTGACTTCTTTTGATTCTGTATAAATCCATACGTAATAAATTAAACATGTTTTTGTTCTCCTATTCCAGTACTGTATCTGTTCTATTTGCGTTGTTTTGTGCCGGGGCCGTGCCATCCATCTTATTCAGAAAATATTCTTCCAGATCCATGTGGTGGAAGCCGGAGGAATAGACTTGAATATGGTGTTCCACCAGAAGCTGATTCAGCCATGCTCCTTCCTTTAAGTCGTAAAGCCGCAGGGTATGGTTGTCGTATACTTCGGTGCGAATATCCGGCGCATGTTCCGTTATGAGGGGCAGAGCATGTTTGGTGTCATCCACTTCTATCTGAAAATAGGACTTGCATTTCTGCTCCAGGTTTTCCTGACTGATTTGTTCCACCAGCATACCGTCTTTAATGATGCCGTAATGGGTGGAAATACGACTTAATTCGCCCAGAATATGGGAGCTGATAATTAATGTCTTGCCCTCTTCGTTTAACCGCAGCAGCAATTGACGGATTTCGTGAATACCTTCCGGGTCAAGCCCGTTGATGGGTTCATCCAGAATCAAAAGGTCTGGATTTCCAAGAAGCGCAAGGGCGATGCCAAGGCGCTGCTTCATGCCCATGGAGAAGAATCCTGCCTTTTTGTTGCCAGTATTGGAGAGACCTGTGACGGAGAGAAGTTTATCTATGGTATTTTCCGGGGAGTTGGCTCCGTTATCTGTGAGGCCAAGGCATTTTGCTTTCATTATCATATTCTGCCTGGCGCTCATATTTGGGTACAAACCAGCGGATTCAATCAAGCTTCCTATTCTTTGGGACATATATGGGGTGTGGAGCGGTTTTCCATATAGTCGGATTTCTCCGGAGGTTGCTCCGGCCAGTCCGCAGAGCATTTTCAGAGTTGTGGATTTCCCGGCGCCGTTTCTGCCGATAAAGCCATAGATTGCGCCTTCTTCAACTTTCATATTCAATTGGTTTACAGCAGCTTTGTCCTTGAATTTTTTTGTGAGTGCCATTGTTTCGACTGCGTATTTTTTCTGTGATTCACTCATTTAGTTTTGTTCTCCTTTCTCACCTTTCCCATGTGTGTCAGGTGATTACATAGACCATATTAAAACCATAAGGTTTAAAAACACTTCAAAAAGTTTAAAGAAAGTGTAAAGTTTTCCGGAGAGTGTACCATGGGTTGTTACGAATGGATGAACATCTTCGGAAGGGTATTTCATGATAGGGGAGGCTGTCTGAACTTTTGCCTTATGTTGCTTTATTTGACAGTATAGACTGTTTTCCTTTTTCTGTCCATGGTTATATGCTGACGCTAGAGCGTGTTTGAAAATTCATTCCCGCCATCTGTGCGCCCCACTTTGCGGTATATTTGGCCCTCATTCGGTCAACGTAGCCCACTACGTCTCCCTCATTCGGGTCCAATCTACCACAAATTGTGACACACAGCTGTCAGAAAGCAATTTTCAAACACGCTCTAGTATTTGGTTAATATAACTGAAATAGAAAAAATATGCGTTTTGACCTTGACAGTTGAAGAGGAAATGTGTACTATAAAGATATGGATGTTTTTCTTACCTGCAGGTGTATGAATGCTCCATTGACACAGTTGATAAAAGGAGGAATGAAAGTATGAGAAAAGGGAAGAGAGTTTTGGCTTTGGCCGCATTGTCAGGGGTTCTTTTGATGTCTGCGGCACCTGTTACATCCCAGGCGGGGGTGATGCCGATGCATGACCATGATTATTTTGTAATTGCGTCATATGACAAAGGGACTGAGTGGCGTGATAATAATACCCATGTTAATTATGCACATGAATATTATAAGTGTAGAGGATGTTCGGCGGAATATAATGAAGTAGTAGCATATTATGAAGAGCATTCTTATGATTGGGATGGCAGTCGTTTTGTTTGCGAATGTGGAGATTTTTATCAATAAGAGGTAGAGGCTCTACAGATACATGAAAGAGCAGACGCTTTTGGACGGCAATGAGAGTGGTAGAGTAAGAAAGGGATTTGAGGCAAGCGAGTTAGCGGGTCTTAAATCCCTTTCTACATTTTCTGAAAGATGTTTTCACACAAAGAGGGTTTTATGGAAGACTCTTGGGAAACTAAATGGGTCAAACGATAAATTGCTAAGTGTTATGTATAATGAGGGAAAGAAGCGAAAACAGGAGAAAAATAAGGGAGATATCAGTTATGACAAAAAGAAAAAAGAGATATATAATTTGGGGGGCTATTTTATTTACACTTTTTATGACTGGATGTAAGGAGGATACGCAGAACTCCAGATGGAGGGAGGGGTACATAGCGATTAGGAAGGAAGAAAGCGCTCTGCCCACACCCAGGATGGACGGGGAAGGGCAGGGGATATACTGCCAGGTGCTTGGCAGGCAGTTCCATCATGGGGAAACAGCGCAAATCTGCGCCGTCAGGGATGGGGACAGCCTGGAAATAGGGGTGTATGGAGAGGATGGGGCATGGGAGACATTGCTTTCGGACGCCCCTGCGGAGTACCGTACCCGCTGGTATCTGGGGAAGGATGGTGTGGGCTATGCCCTGACGGGGAAGACAGTTATCCGAGTGGAAGGCGGGGAGGAAACCTGCCGCTGGGAACTGGGGACTGTGGAAAGGGGATTTTGTGAACTGCCCGATGGCAGAGCGGTGGCCCTTTTGTATGAGGAAGATAAGGGAGCGTGGCTGGTGTGTTTGGACCCGGTGACGGGGGATGTGAGCCGCTGGGGGAACGTGGCGTTAGAAAACGCCCCAAACCAGGCCATCAGCGTGCGGGACGGCCAGGTGCTTGTGATGGATGACACTGGGGTATGGAAGACGGCGGAAGAGCAGGGAGACTCGTCTGGAGGCCAGGAGACGGGCCGGGAATATGTGATGCCCTTTGGGACTGCCTACCGCCCCGGGGATGGGGTGGAGGATTTCCGTGTCACGGAAGATGGCCGGGTGGAAGTGCTGAAAAGGAGCGGCACTCTGCAAAGGCTGGAGCTATGCGCCCCGGAGGAGGTGGTAGTGGCCAGAATGTGGTATCCTGATCAGTGGATGGAGGAGAGCGTCAATTCTTTTAACCAGGAGAATGGTAAGTATTATGTTCTGTTGGAGTTAAGTGAGGATAAAAGTGACAGATCCAAAATAAGTGACTATCAGAGCCGCACGGCGGTGGAGATAGCCACAGGAGCGGGAGCGGACATTGTCTTCTCAGATGCGGTGGAGAAGGTGGATGAGCTGATAGAGTCGGGTGCTTTTGAGAATCTGAAGCCCTATATGGAGAGGGACGGCGTCAGGGAGGAGGAATATTTTCCGGGAGCCTTTGACATATGGAGAGAGGACGGCGGAGTGTATGGGGTATGCCCGATTCTGGCAATGACAGGGCGTTGGGTGGATGAAAGGTTTATTGAAGAGGGGATGCTGGAGATAGAAGAGTTTGTAAATGCTATGCTGGCATATAATGGGGAAACGGTGGTATACGACCAGTATTGGGACGGAGGACTTATTCTGAATTATTTCCTGAGCGGCACTGAGGACTTATGGGGGATGGTGGACTGGGAGGAAGGGGAGTGTGATTTTGGCGGAGAAATGTTTGCCAAGTTATTGGAAATGTCAAAGCGGTACGCAGGCGATGGAACTGACAGATTCCCATCTATCTCAGGGTGGCTGTGGATAAAAGATGCATATTTCTTTAAAAGGGAAGTGAGCCAGGAGTATTTGAAGAGAGAAGGAAAGGTGCCTTTGGGCTATCTGCATGACGATGGATGGCATATGAAGGTGTATGACGTGAACAGCACTGTACTGGCTATTAGCGCCGCATCCTCTAACAAAGAGGGGGCGTGGGAATTTATACAGTACCTTATGTCGGAGGAAGTGCAGGCACGTCGCAAGTATGAGGATAATTTCCCAGCCCACAAAGAAGCCTTTGAGCAGGTGATGAAAAGTATTATGGAGGAGGGCCCCATTATAGACCAGGCCAATGGTATGGGGAAGTGGTATCTTGCGGGAATGGAGGACTACAAAAAGCTGGGTGAAGAGGCGTACAGGGAGCTTTACACTCCTACAGAGGAAATCATTGGAGAAATCAGGGGACATTTGGAAGAGGCAAGGCCATTTTCCTTACGGACAGCGCCGATACTTCGCATCATTCAGGAGGAGACAGGAGCGTATTTTGCCGGGGACAAGGAAGCGGAGGAAGTGATTGGAATCATAGAGAACAGGGTGGGGCTTTATTTAAAGGAGCACCAGTAAGAGAATGTCAAGGAGATACTGCGATTATGGCAAATAGAAAAAAGGGGTATATAATGTTTTTGTCTATTTTGTGTGTCTTTCTTCTGGCAGGCTGCGGAAAGGATACGCAGAACTCCAGATGGAGGGAAGGGTACATAGCGATTAAGAAGGAAGAAAGCGCTCTGCCCACACCCAGGATGGACGGGGAAGTGCAGGGGATATACTGCCAGGTGCTTGGCAGGCAGTTCCATCATGGGGAAACAGCGCAAATCTGCGCCGTCAGGGATGGGGACAGCCTGGAAATAGGGGTGTATGGAGAGGATGGGGCATGGGAGACATTGCTTTCGGACGCCCCTGCGGAGTACCGTACCCGCTGGTATCTGGGGAAGGATGGTGTGGGCTATGCCCTGACGGGGAAGACAGTTATCCGAGTGGAAGGCGGGGAGGAAACCTGCCGCTGGGAACTGGGGACTGTGGAAAGGGGATTTTGTGAACTGCCCGATGGCAGAGCGGTGGCCCTTTTGTATGAGGAAGATAAGGGAGCGTGGCTGGTGTGTTTGGACCCGGTGACGGGGGATGTGAGCCGCTGGGGGAACGTGGCGTTAGAAAACGCCCCAAACCAGGCCATCAGCGTGCGGGACGGCCAGGTGCTTGTGATGGATGACACTGGGGTATGGAAGACGGCGGAAGAGCAGGGAGACTCGTCTGGAGGCCAGGAGACGGGCCGGGAATATGTGATGCCCTTTGGGACTGCCTACCGCCCCGGGGATGGGGTGGAGGATTTCCGTGTCACGGAAGATGGCCGTGTGGAAGTGCTGAAAAGGAGCGGCACTCTGCAAAGGCTGGAGCTATGCGCCCCTGAGGAGGTGGTGGTGGCCAGAATGTGGTACCTTGACAGGTGGATGGAGGGGTGCGTCAACCGTTTTAACAATGAGAATGGAAAGTATTATGTACTGGTGGAACAAAGCGAGGACCAGATGGACTGGTCCGGCATGAATGAGTATCAGAGCCGCACGGCGGTGGAGATAGCCACCGGGGCAGGGGCGGACATTGTTTTCTCAGACGCGTTGGGGGAGGTGGATGAGCTGATAGAGGCAGGGGCCTTTGAAAATCTGGTACCATACATGGAGAGGGACGGTGTCAGGGAGGAGGAGTATTTCCCTGGGGCCTTTGACGTATGGAAGAAGGATGGAAACGTCTATGGGGCGTGCCCGGTTCTGGCAATGACAGGGCGTTGGCTGGACGAGAGGTTTATTGGAGAGGAGGAGTCCAAGATAGAAGAGCTTGTGGACACTATGCTGGCATACGATGAGGAGAAGGTGATATTTCACACGAGCTGGGACGGAGGACTTATTTTAAACTATTTTCTGAGCGGGACAGACGATTTATGGGGGATGGTGGACTGGGAGGAGGGGAAGTGTGACTTTGAGGGAAAGCTGTTTGCCAGGATGCTGGAAGTGTCGAAGCGGTATGCGGATGACAATACAGGGAGATACCATGCTATGTCAGATTGGCTTTGGACGTCTAGCGCATATCGTTTCAAAACAGAAGTAAGCCGTGATTACCTGAAAGGGGAAGGCAAGGTGCCGGTGGGGCATTTTTTTGATGATGGATGGCATATGGGCCTGCATGAGACAAACAGTACCATAGTGGCTATCAGCGCCACATCCTCTAACAAGGAAGGAGCGTGGGAATTTATTCGGTACATTATGTCAGAGGAGGTCCAGGCAAGTCACAAGTATGAGAGTGACTATGTATCCCATAGGGGAGCCTTTGAGTGGGTGATGGAAAACGCTATGGAGGAGGGGCCCATGATAGACAAGCCCAATGGTATGGGAAAATGGTTTTTGGTAGATGGGGTAGATTATTATGAGCTGGGTGAAGAGGCGTACAGGGAGCTTTACACTCCTACAGAGGAAATCATTGGAGAAATCAGGGGACATTTGGAAGAGGCAAGGCCATTTTCCTTACGGACAGCGCCGATACTTCGCATCATTCAGGAGGAGACAGGAGCGTATTTTGCCGGGGACAAGGAAGCGGAGGAAGTGATTGGAATCATAGAGAACAGGGTAGGGCTTTATTTAAAGGAGCGCCAGTAGGTGGAGGCAAAGACAAAGGTTCAAATCTCTACGGAAAAAGGAGCATTTTTGATTGAAGGAGCACCCCCTTTCTGGTATACTATGTCAATAAGAGGAGTGTATCTGTTTTACACAGCAGTAACTATAGAAATAAATGTTGTTGTAATCAGGAAGCTAAATACCTTGTTTTTGAATATGTGTTTAGCTGGACAGGCGGGGGTGAGAAGGTACACGAGAGCAAATTTCATGAGACACTACTTAGTGTCTCTGGGTACTTACGAATGAAATTTGTCTCTCCTGTGTGTGCGCCGAAGGAACCACACCCTTTGTGCTGCCTGGCAGCGACGTAAAATTAGTCCAGCTAAGAAATGTCAAGAGGAAACTTAAAAACAGTCTCGGAACGGGGGTGCAATGTGTCTTTCAGACACAGGGAAGGGTTTTCAGACGCATATGCGACTGAATAACCCTTCCCTGGTTGGGGCACCGAAGTGCAAGAGACCGGAACAAGTTCCCGCATGCGGGAACTGGAATAGGAGGATTGAAACATGGAATTAAAGTCACGCAGTGAAGTCCCGGTGGAATTGACATGGGACTTGTCTTCCATTTACAAAACGGAAGAGGAAATGTACCAGGATGTGGAAAAACTGAAAAGCTTGTGTGAGCATATGGAGCGGGAATACAAAGGAAAACTGGATTCACCTCAGAGAATCAACGCATGTCTGGATGATTACAGGGAAATATACAGATTGCGGACATTGACAGGTCTGTATTGTGACTTGGCAGTTTCCGTGGATTATTACAATACATATCATCAGGAGCGCAATGAAAAAATATCCAGTCTGTTTTCTGAAATTTTCAGTAAGCTCAGTTTTGTGGAAAGTGAAATTATGGAACAGGAAGATGCCCTGTTACAGGAAGCGATTGAAATTGCCAGGGAGAATAAATTATTTCTAAAAGATATTCTTCGTGACAAGCCCCATCATCTGCATCCGGAAACGGAACGGGCTTTGGCGGCATTGTCCCAGACCATACATGCGCCTTATCAGATTTACAATATGGCTAAGCTGGCAGATATGAAATTCGACTCTTTTCAGGCGGGAGGAAAAGAATACCCTCTGGGGTACTCTCTGTTTGAAAATAATTATGTGTATGAAAAAGACACGGAAGTCCGCCGGGCTGCTTTCACGGCGTTTTCCAGGAAGATTCGGGAATATGAAAATGTGACTGCGACGGTATACAATACCCAGGTCCGGACAGAGAAGACCATAGCTAGTTTAAGAGGGTTTGATTCTGTATTTGATAAGTTGTTGTTTCCGCAAAAGGTATCTCAGGAAATGTATCACCGACAGATTGATCTGATAACCGAGTGTTTGGCGCCTCATATGCGAAGGTATGCGCGTCTGCTGAAAAGGATACACAAACTGGACAGGATGACGTTTGCCGATCTGAAGATTGCCGTGGACCCGGAGTATGACCCTGAAGTCACTATTGAAGAATCCAAAGCGTATATTGAAAAGGGGCTGGCCATTCTGGGAGAGGAATATGTGGAAATGGTCAGGACCGCATATCGTGACAGGTGGGTGGATTTCGCTCAAAACGCGGGAAAATCCACCGGCGGATTCTGTGCCAGCCCTTATGGGAAGAATTCTTTTATCCTCTTATCCTGGCACAATCGTATGGCGGATGTCTTCACATTGGCTCATGAACTGGGACATGCGGGGCATTTCAAGGCTTGCAATGGAAGCCAGTCCATATTTGACACAGATGTGTCAAGCTATTTTTTAGAAGCGCCTTCTACCATGAATGAGCTGTTGATGGCGCAGTATTTATTGAAAGTGAACCCGGACCCAAGGTTCCGGCGTTGGGTATTATCCTGTATGATAAGCAATACCTATTACCATAATTTTGTAACACATTTAATAGAAGCTGCTTATCAGAGAGAAGTATACAGAATCATTGATAAAGGGGGAAGCGTAAACGCGGAGACGCTGAATAAGATTATGCGGGAGACCCTTGAGAAGTTCTGGGGGGAAGAGGTGGAGATTTCCGAGGATGCCGCCCTTACCTGGATGCGGCAGCCGCATTATTATATGGGACTCTATTCCTATACTTACAGCGCCGGACTTACGGTTGCTACCCAGGTTTGCAGGAGGATCGAACGGGAGGGCACACCGGCGGTGGAGGACTGGAAAAAGGTCCTTGCGGCGGGCGGTACACTGGAACCCGAAGGGCTGGCCAAACTGGCAGGGATTGACATTACCACAGAAACTCCCTTGAGAGAAACCATTGCCTATATTGGGGAAATGATTGGGGAGATTGAGCGTCTCACAGAGGAGCTTTTATGATACAGTTCGTATCATGGCAAAGAGAACTTCACCAACATACAGCAGAAGCATGATAAGGCCCTCCGAGCGTTTCAGAGATTTCCTGGTCAACAGGAAGACATAGGTTATGATGCTTGCGGCAATGAGCAGTATCATATCATATACCGAGGCAACATTTACTGTTATGGGATGGATGGCGGCAGAGAGTCCCAGGATTAAGAGCAGGTTAAAGACATTGGAGCCCACTGCGTTTCCCACGGCAAGTCCTGTTTCTCCCTTCTTGGCCGCTACAATGGAGGTGACAAGTTCAGGGAGAGAAGTCCCAACGGCCACAATGGTGAGACCGATAAGTGTCTCAGACATACCGAAGGTTTTGGCGATTTCCTTTGCGCTGAACACAACTGCCTGGCCGCCGCCGATAATCAGTACAAGTCCCAGTAATATAAATAAGAAACATTTCCAGAGAGGCAGAAGTTCTGCCTCTTTGCTGTTATCAGGATTTTTCCTGGCATCATAAATCAAATATAAAATATACACCAGAAAGAGAATAAACATGGAAATTCCGGTGATTCGATTTACATTTCCGGCAATGTGGTCCATATTCTCCCGAAGGAAGGCTCCGGAGGTGACAGCGCCGAAACAGGTCACAAGCAAAACGAGGATTGTTGTGACAATGGACAGAGGAAAATCCCTTTTGAGAATTGCGTCGTCTGCCGGGACAGCATGGATAACGGCGCAGATGCCCAGAACACATAAGAGATTGAATATATTGGAGCCGACCACATTGCTTAACGCGATTTCATTGGAACCCTGAAGAGCGGCGGATATGCTTACGGCCAGCTCTGGGGCGCTGGTGCCGAGGGCAACGATGGTAAGCCCGATAATCAATCCCGGTACTTTGAATTTCCGGGCCAGGGCGGAGCTTCCGTCCACAAATCTGTTTGCGCCCTTAACCAAAGCAAGAAAACCAAATGCCAGTAAAGCCATATGAAATATAATCATGCTGATGCCTCCGTTTGCTTTCATCCGTAATCATGGGATGCGTGTCAGGTGATGCCAGTCAGTATATCATTTCCCACACAGGACAGCAAGTGATATGGAAAAATTTTGCAAAATTCATTCTGCCTCATTTGGCTGAAAGTAAATGTGTCAATACATTGGTGAATCCATGCAAGGAAGTTCCGGGAACTTGATGTAGATTGCGGTTCCTTTTCCCTCAATACTTTCCAGGGTGATTTGGGCGTTATGGACCTTGGCGATGTGTTTCACAATGGCAAGGCCGAGTCCTGTGCCACCGGTTTTCTTGGAACGGCTTTTATCCACCCGGAAGAAGCGTTCAAATACCCGGTCCTGATATATTTTTGGTATGCCGATACCATCATCCCGGACAATAAGCTGGTCTGTGACAGTTATCCACACATGCCCGCCCCTTTTATTATAGCGTATTCCATTGTCACACAGGTTGTAGAGCAGTTCCTCCAAAAGTTCCTGATTGGCATGAACCGGAAGAGAATTTCCCAGGAAGGAAAGAGTGACACCATGTTTTTCCGCTACAGGTTTCAGCATTTCGACACAATGTCCGGCAAGGTCGTAAATGTCTACTGTGGCAAAAGATATTGTATGGTCAGCAGAATCGTCCAGTTCTGACAATTGCAGAATATCGTTGATCAGAACAAGGAGCCTTCCGGCGTTTTGATGGATTTCCTCCGCAAAATGCTTTGCTTCATCAGGGGAAGCCATGCCATGGGCAATTAATTCCGAGTAACCGGAAATGGACGTCAGGGGAGTTTTTAATTCATGACTTACGTTGGCGGTGAACTCCTGGCGAAGTCTGGCGTTTTTTAACGCTTCTTCATGCTGGGAACGTATAAGCGAAATAAAAGGGGAAAGTTCTCTGTATACCGTCATGTTTTCCAGATGATTCATGTCTTCGGCCATTCGTTCTATGGGTTTCACAAATGCCTTTGTGAGATGTCTGGCAATTATCATGGAGAAAAGAAAAGAGAAAACGGCAATGAATATGGCGGCGGGCAGGGCATTTGTATATATATTCCATATATTGCCGGATTCCTTGGCAATGCGGATAATTGTTCCATCCTGGGATTTCAGGGCATAAAAAAAGATGCTTTGCTCCATGGTCATGGATTTCCGAATACAGAGTCCTTGGCCATGGTTCATGGCCTCTGTGACTTCAGGTCTGGTTCCGTGATTGCCCAATGTGGTGTCATTCGCGTAACTGTCATAGAGCACCAATCCCTCCGGCCCAATCCAGGTAATCCTCAATTCATCCTCCGGCAGCGCAAATGCCTCTTCTTTCAATCGGGGCATCAGATTCAGGCGGTCAATGAGCCTGGCAATGGAGGAAAGGTCGGAGAAGACTTCTTTTTGGAACAATTGATATGTTCCCATGGTGGTAAGTATTACGGTCAGCAGGATGGAAACTGCCGTAACAAGCATGAAATTCAGGTTCATTTTTCTGGTCATATGTTATCTCCTGCCGGGTATTCTTTATTTATCGGCCAAATAACCCACATTTCTTATTGTCTTAATATGCTGTCCTGCCGGGCCAAGCTTCTTGCGCAGCGTCTTGATATGCACATCCAGCGTTCTGGATTCCCCCATAAAATCAATTCCCCATATTTTCTCCATCAAAACATCCCTTGTCAGAACAGATCCAGCGTTTCGTATCAGAAGGGACAGAAGTTCAAATTCCTTGTATGTCAGCTCAACAGGTTGGCCGGACACACAACAGGAACGGTTTGTCGTGTGTAAAATAATATCAGAAAGTATCAGAGAAGTTTCCGGCAGGTCAGGCTCGGCTCTTCTGAGGAGAGCTTTGACGCGGGATATTAATTCCATAACCCCGAAAGGCTTGGCAATATAGTCGTCCGCGCCTGAATCCAGACCCTTTACTTTGTCCAATTCGGTGGTTCTGGCAGTGACCAGAATGATGGGAAGGGTTCCGGTTGCCGGATTTGCCCGCAGTTTCGCAAGGATGGATATGCCATCCTCATCTGGCAGCATAATATCCAATAATATGAGAGAAGGTTTTTGCTGTCTGAGACGCCGCATGAAATCGGAGGCACATTCAAAGCCTTCTGCTTCAAAGCCGCTGTTTTTTAACGCAAACATTTCAATTTCCCGGATATTGGCATCGTCTTCCACAATATATATTAATTTCATAAGATTACCTCTTTGCTTTAATATAAGGAAAAGAATGAAAAGAGTCAATGGATGCGCATAAGATTTTACGTATATTTTACATCCATAGAATATAGGGGAACAAACCTTCCAGGAAATTCTAAAAAAATAATAAAAATGAAAATAGTATCTTGCAATATATACTACTATGTGATATATTAATTTTATCAAAGAACAGTACCAGTTATAAACGAAAGGAGGGTGCCCATGAATACACAATTTAAAAAGGGTGCATTGGAGATGTGTGTATTGTCCCAGCTTGTGGGAGGGGATAAATACGGGTATGAACTGACTGAGAGGATTTCAGGTGAGATGTCGATTGCCAGCGGTACACTTTATCCCATTTTGAGGAGGCTGAAGGAAGAAGACTATGTGACAACGTACTTGCAGGAGTCTGAATCCGGTCCGGCAAGGAAGTATTATCAGCTGACGGATAAGGGAAGGCAGTACCAGACACAGGTGCGTCAGGAATGGGAAGAGTTCATCAAAGCAGTCAATGAGCTGATTAAGGAATAGCAAAATACAAAAATCGAGGGCTTTTGTGTGAGTAGAGGGCGGAACAGGTTCCCGCATACATGAACTTATAAGGAGGATATGTCATGAAAAAAATGGAATATTTGGAGAAGCTCCGGGAAAAACTGGAGACTTTTGGGAAGGAGTTACAGGAGGAGATTCTGGAAGATTACAGGGAGCATTTTGCTGAGGGAGAGAAGCAGGGAAAATCGGAAGAGGAAATCATTGATGAACTTGGCAATATTGAAGAGATGATTCAGGAGATGATTCAGGACCTGCCGGAATCTGACGCGGAAGGTGTCAGCTGGGAAGAGCAGCCGGAAAAGAGCTTTACTTATTCCGAAGCTTTCAGGGAAGTGGTGCTGAAAGGCGGTGTGGCCAAAGTGATGGTAAGCCAGTCAGAGGATGATCAGCTTCATGTGAATTACGAGAATAACGGAAGTGTGAGCAGTCAGCTGAAGTACGAGTTCTGCCAGCGTCAGGAAAACGGAATCTATTATGCCGAGGTAAAGCGCAGGGAAAATGTGGAGGACAGCAAAGAGGATGGGGATGAATTGATAAAACTGAAGCTGTTTGGGCGCACTATTATTTCTTATGGGAACGCATCTAATTTCGGAAAGGAGAACCATTCCATTGTTTTGACAGTAAAGCTGCCAAAGGGAATGCCCAAATTAAATACCACAGTTTCCAGCGGAGATATTCACGTTTCCAAGCTTCATTTGGAGGAGTACAGCGCAACCAGTGCCAGCGGGGATATTAATGTTTCGGAAGCGGAGATTGGCCATATGGAAATCCACACTGCCAGCGGTGATGTCAATGTAAATGACGGAACACTTCATAAGGGAAAATTTACTACTGCAAGCGGAAATATCAATGTGGCTAATTCCCAGATTTCTGCCGGAAGTCTCACAACCGCCAGCGGAAATATTTCCGTAAAGGAAGGGAGTACCGGGGTGGTGAAATATGCTACGGCCAGTGGTAATATTATGCTGAATACAAGCGGGGAGTCATATGAATGCGGAACTGCCAGCGGCAATATTAAGATAAAGTCCGTGGGGACTCCACAGAAAGCTTCTATGAATACTGCCAGCGGCAATGTCCAGTTCAACCTTGAGAATGCCACAGGGGTGGAAGCTACGGTGAAAACCATGAGCGGAAACGCCAAGGTGGCATGGAAGGATGAGACCAGGATTACAGCGAAAAAGGGTACTTTCCGCTATGGGGATGGCGCATGTAAGGTAATGATTAAATCCGTGTCCGGGAATATCAATGTGCAATGTGTCTGACCGTGAATTAAAAAGACGAAATACAGTAATTTTATTCCCGCGGGCAATGAGCCAAGCGGCCGTGCTTGCACGGACAGTTGGCGAATGCCGCGAGGGTCAAATACCCCGCCCTTTGGGGCGTTGCAAGCTTGATACCCCGTTGCTTGCAGCGGGGTCTTTGATTATGGCATGAACGCAATGGCGTCATGCCATAATTTATGTCCCCTGTTTGATTCCCGAAAGCAAATGAGCCATGCAGACGTTTTCAGGGCACCTGATATAATGTCACATCGCCAAAAGAGAGAACCTGTGTAAAATACTTTTGAAAAATTGCTTCTCTGATTTGGTAGCTGCTTCGTTCATAGGCGGAGATAACCACATAGGTGACATTATATTTTTCATATAATTCCATGTGTTCCAGCGGGTTTTCATACATTGCCTGTACATCCATCTTCCGCGCAGTGGTGTCCAAGCCGTGGAAATAGAGGAAACTGTCTGCGCCGCATACGATGTTCCGGCCGGTCAGGGAAGCGATTTCGTTGTTGTGTCTGGTATTGGTTAAAAACACTGCGTCGGGAGCTGTATGTTCTTCCACATATTCCACCAGCGCCATCTGGGAAGGGGAATATAACTCATAGTGGGATACCCTTTCTCTTTTCAAAGTTAAAATGGCGGAAAAAGTACAGGTAAACAGAAAAACAAAAATAAACAGTTTGCTGCCAGGAAAGCCTTTTAGTCGTTCGTATAGTTCCAGACCATAATCTGTAGCTCCGAGACACAGCAGGAAGTATGCCACGTATAGAATCTTGTTATTGTCATAGGTATTGGGGGTGAACACAATCAATTCTCCCAGCCACCACAGGTATAAAGCGGGCAGGAATATGGGGGCACGCTTTTGGCCGCAGGCACATATACCACCAAAAATCAACAGGAGCGGCGCGCCGATACTTTTCAGATAAAACCATGCATAAGGGTCCCCCTGGTTTCCCCAATTAAAATAGCCTCTTACAAAACCTCCCTGCGAAACCTGTCCGAATGTCCAGAAAAATAATTGGGGCAGGGCAAGAGCGAGAATACAGACGAGGTATACGCCCCAGCCGGACAAAAGTTCCTGCCATCCCTGACGTCTCACATGCCAGAGGAGTAATACGATTCCCCAGATCGCCGTGCCGACGAAAAGGCTGATGCCTGTCAACATCAGGAGTTGCGGGGAGATTTTTCCCTGTGTCTGGAAATGCTGTATCAGATACATGACACAGAAAAAAATGAGGAGCATCCAGGAACCGGGGTGGCGGAGTCTGCGTCGAAGGAGCTGAAAAAGGGGTGAGGAGTCCCTGCCTTCCGCAGCAGGCTCCGGATCAGGGTGTACTTTGCGAAACAGCCAGAGGAACAGCCACACTGCGCTTACAACACCTGCGCTTAAAAAAGAATGGGTATGTATCATGGGAAGTCCGGCGGCAAGTAGTCCTGCCAGCGGGAAATATTCCCGGCGGCTATGGAAGACAGCTCTGTACAGCAGCCATAACATGGGAAAAAGCAGCGCATATCCAAACAATGTGGCACGCTGCGGAAGAAACATATCCGCAATCACATTTACCCATCGAATATTGTGGTCTACAAGATTGGTGGGTGTGGTATAGAAGCCTGTAAATATATCGGAAAGGCTGTAAGCCTGGTCCTTTGCCCAGTCAAAGAAATACGCGAAGCCAAGTCCGCCGTTCAGGAAAAACAGGAGGCATGTGAGCATAGTTCCCCCCAGGGCAAGGGGCTTCCTGCGGGAACCCACAAGGGTATCCGCAAAAAGGTATACAGTGGTAAAAAGCTGTCCCATGGCAAAAAGCATGGGCAGTATATAGGCAAAGCGCAGGGAGGCTCCCAAAAGATAGAGGCTTGAGGAAACGCTGTCTGACAGGAAAGGATAGGAAAGTCGAATCCCTGGCATAATGGAGTAGTCAGGAGGAAAGGTGCCCTGCCTGGAAAGGCTTGTGATAAAGCCCAGATGCATATTCATGTCTCCATAGGTACATTGGCCGGTATAGACGGCGCCGTTTTCGTTCGGCAGCAGAACATGAGTGTGCAGCAAATAGAACCAGAAGACCATGAACACAAGCAAAACAATCCAGAAGGGGATGTGTCCGGATAGACTGGTGCATATGCGGCGTATGTTTTCCAAAAGGGGGCGGCGGAGGCGATAGAAACGCAGGCACAGAAACAGAACCGGCAAAGTGGATAAAAAGGCCAAAAGATGCGCAGACAGAGTAAAATCGCAAAAGAAAGAAAACAGGATGGGAAGCCAGGTAAAGAGCAGGGAACCGGACACGCTTCCTGTCAAGAGTTTGGCAAAGGGTTTTTCCCGGCGGAAGATAAGAAAAATAAGTGTCATTCCGATAAACTGAAAATACAGATAGAACGCCGCCGCCGCAATATTGCCTGTAATTGTGCCGTACATAAGGTTCCTCCTTGGTATTGTATATACTTTTTCATAGTATAGCAAATATTTGCTGGCAATTCAAGGTAAAATCTTGCGGGGAACCAAAGAATAATCGGTATTTGGATACTGTTTATACCCGATAGGGCCAGGGGAAAAGGGGACGGCGTCCGGGGGGTGGGGGAAGCGCTGCGAAAGCACTTGAGGGCGCCCTTAGACCGGAGACGGAATCCACCGCCTATAAAAAGCTTAGACACAGTACTTTTGTGTCTTAGCTTTTGTTGGCGGTTAGTCCGGCGGAGGCGTTGCCCGGGCCGAGCAGCGCTTCCCCCACCACGGCCGCCGTCCCTTTTGCCCCGGTCCCTTTTGCCCAGGTCCCTTGGGTTGCCATAGAACAAATCCACAAGCCATCTGGCCCTATCGGGTCCAAACAGTAACAGGATTTGACTTGCGGACAATTATGAGTTACAATGAAATAACATTTCTGGTAGGAAAAGGATGGTTGGAACATGAAAAAGAAAGGTTCGGGAACTACCCTTCAAGAAGACAGAGCAGCGCAAAATAGGGACCACGGACAGAGGATGGCCGGCCTGGAGCTGCTTCGATGTGTGGCCATGATGATGGTGGTGGCACTGCATTATCTGGGAAAAGGGGGGCTTCTGGCAGACCTGACCGGAGAGAACCTGGGAGCTTTGGGAACAGCGGCATGGCTTCTGGAATCTTTTTGTATTGTGGCTGTCAATGTGTATATGCTGATCAGCGGTTACTTTCTGTGCAAGACCTCTTTTAAGCTGAGCCGTCTGGTGGGGCTTTGGATGCAGGTGTGGGTTTATTCCATAGGCTTTGGTATGCTGGGGGCGCTGACAGGGATATTGGAAGAGGTCACATTGGATGTTCATTATCTCCTGACACTTGTTCTTCCCATCTCCATGGAACATTACTGGTTTATGACATCCTATTTTTTCCTGTATCTGCTTCTGCCCTTTGTGGGGATGGCGGCTGGCAGGATGACGAAGGGACAGCTGAAAGCGGCGGTGGGGAGCCTGCTTTTTGTATTTTGCTTTGTGAAAAGTATTCTGCCCCTGCGGCTGGAAACCGATGGACAGGGATATGATTGCCTTTGGTATTTATGTGTGTTTTTGGCGGCTGCTTATATAAGGCGTTTTGTTCTTCCCGCTGTGGGAGACCAGGAGAGAGACAGGGGTTTTGGAGAGGTCAAAGGATTTACACTGAAGAAAAGGGGATGCTGTCTGGGGATGTATGTGGGAGGGTGTCTTTTGATTTTTGGTGTAACAATTGTCTTAAGAGAGATTTACCTGTGTACAGGCAGTCTGGGCAGAAATCTGAAGATGTGTTTGGAATACAATCATTTGCTGCCATTTCTGGCGGCGGTGGGGCTGTTTGGTACTTTTTACAGTCTGCGGATTCAGGGAAAACCGGCAGAGATTGTCAACCGTGTGGCGCCATATACCCTGGGAGTGTATCTGCTTCATGAAAATCTGGGACTCAGGTATTCCTGGCAGAACTGGTTTGGGGCAGAGCGACTGCTGGCCATGGCATCGGCGGATACAAAGGGGGGATTTGTGTTGGTGGGGGCGCTGCTATTGTGTACGGCCGGAGCAGTGTTGTGTGTATTTCTCTGCGGCATTCTGGTCGATATGGCCAGGAGCGGTATATTTCGGGTCCTTCACAGAGTGTTTTCCCATGTCCCCATATATGGCAGGATGGTTATTTTGACGAAAAAGGTGGATTGTATTATGAAAAGGGATTGACATTTTTCACCATGGAAGAGTATAATAGTAGTGCATATTACCTGAGGAAAAGGTGGGTGAATATTTGCCCACCTATCATTTTGGTAAAAAATGTAAGTGCTTACACAACCATGTCGGGGGGATTATGAAGAAAAAACAGTTCAGCAAAATAAGGATGCAAGAGTTACTGCCTTATATTATATTTGTACTGTTTACTCTTTTATTGTTGAATGTGGGTATGTTGTGCGTGATTCACACTTTCACTGTAAGAGAAGAGTTCCGGGGAGAGACGAAGCTGGAAAAGTATGGGGCCGATGAGAAGGAATTGGATGTGGAAGAACCCATGGAATGGCCGGACTTTCTGGCGGCAGTCAAACTGCGGCAGCAATATTATGAAGTGGGTATGTATTGGATGGTATTTGTGGTAAATATGCTTGCGCTACTGGGCGGCGCTGCGCTGCTGGCATGGCAGCTGCTGCGGTATGTGGTTCCGGCGGAGAGTGTGATAGATTATATGGAGGATGGGGGAGAACTTCATTATAATAATCTGAGTTATGAAATCATAGGTTCTCTGGAAGATTATAAAGCCTGCAAGCTCCGTTTGGAGCAGATGGAGTCTGTGGCGCAGACGGAATTTATAGACAGACTTTTAAACGCGGAATTTAAGAGCGAAAGCCGTATCCGGGCGGAAGCGGAGAATGTTGGATTGGAAGTCTACGGGTATCAATATCTGGTTCTTTTCGCAGGAATTTTCAATAATGTATCGGAAGAAGACGTGGATGCCGCTACCATTTATGAGAGTGCCGTGGTGCTTGATAATCTCAAGCTGAAAATGGACTGGGGAGGGCATCTTCAGAATATCTGGTTCAGGAAAATCAGCTATAAACGAATGATAATTGTATTGCAGCTGCAAGAGTCCTTCCGTTTGGAAGTGCTGCGTGAATTGCAGGAAGAATTTCTGCGGGTACACGGTGTGAATCTGTTCTGGGGAGTGGGCAGGCTTTGTGAAGATCCTCTGTATTTGTGGAAGTGTAAGGAGGAGGCCCATGTTGCCATCAACTGTTGTGACATGAGAAATTCCTGCATTGAATATACTCCGGGACTGGAAGCGGGAGTAAAATGTTATCTGCCGGGAGTTGCGAGAAATAATCTTGTGGCATACATACGATCGGGGAACACTGGTGAAATCAGCAAGATTCTTTCTCTCTTAAGGGAGGAAAACTGTGTCAGGAGGAGGTTATCCCACAGCCAGTTTGTGGCTTTAAACGGCAGGGTTATCCGGATGCTGGGGAAGTTCCAGGAATTGGAAAACTGTGATATTGACAGTATTATAGACGGGCTGAATGAATTTGTTCTTCAGGACGAAGGCAGCCATGAGGAATATTTTGACCGGTTGAAGACGGGGTGCATGGAGATTTGCGCCAAGTGCAACGAAGAGAAACAGGATAAGAAAAATGAGCTTGCGGGAGAAATCAAGTCCTATATTGACGCTCATTATCAGGACAGCAGTTTGAGTTTGACCCGCCTTGGAGTGGAATTTAACATTTCAGACAGTTATGTGTCATTGATTTTTAAAGAATATATTGGAATAAAATTTTCAACTTATGTGGAAGAGATACGTATACAATACGCGACGGAGCTTTTGGAAGGAAGTTCCCTGACGGTTCGAGAGGTTGCGGAAAGGACAGGATATACCAGCGAGCAGTCGTTTCGCCGTGCTTTTAAGAAGGTCAGGGGAATTAGTCCCAAGGACGCAAGAGAGGCAATGAACATCAGAAAGAGCAGTTGAGGCGGCAGAGCAAAAGAGGAGTAAAAGTGCGGGAAATGATTCGGATTGGTTTTGAAGACGGAATACCATTGTACGCGCCTGGGAGGGCGTATGGTTTTCTGGATGGGAAGTTGGCGTTCCCACGGCGTCTTGTGTCAACGGAAGGTTTGTTTTGGAAGGATGCCGCAGTCTGTGTGGCGGAGGGGGACCAGGAGAGGTTTCAGGCATATCATCCAGGCAGTACGGATTACGATTTTGGCGGTATGATACTGAGGGTGGAACTTGCGCCCGGGGCTTATGATTTTGAAGTGGTATGTATGGGCGGACAGGATTCCATTGCCGTCAGTATCGGGGGCATGCAGCCGGAACGGATTGCCCAGGGGGGCTACTGGGACGCAGGGAAGCTGGTTCCGGTCAGGAACAGAGCCTTCTGGGAGGGAGAATCCTGGAGATATTCCTATGTGAATGGCACTTCTTATGTGGATATTTCTCTGGAACCTTTGCGGGCGGATACTGTGATAGGAATTCGGGAAGTGCATATAAAAAGGCATGAATTTGAGAATCAGGAAACAGGTGTCTGTTCGGGGAATGCAGGCCAAAAGATGGGGGCAGGAGGACCTGACAGGGAAGAAATTCCGTCCATATTTATATTGGGAGATTCCACGGCAAAATCATATGTCTTTGAGGAAGCGCCCATGAGCGGCTGGGGGCAGCTTTTTTATCGGATGATAGACGCTGAGAAGGCCAGAGTGGTGAATTACTCTAACGGAGGACGCTCTCTGCGGGTGATGCATCAGGAAGGCAGGTTCAATGACCTTCTTTTGTCCGGAAAGAAGGGGGATTATGTGCTGCTGCAATCAGGGCATAATGATGAGCGGGACCGCAATGAGGGCGCAGACCCCGACGGGGAGCACAGCCGGTTTGGACGTGGCAGCACGGAGGAAATGTACTATGGAATTTTGACCAGACATTTTCTGCCCGCTATCCGTGCAGTGGGAATGATTCCCGTATTGGTGACGCCTGTGACCAGGATAAATGCAGGGTGTGGGGAAGATACAGTGTTTCGGGACTCGTTTCAGAAAAGGAAATTTCCGGCGGTGATGCGAAGGGCTGCGGCGGATACGGGGACATTGCTTCTGGACTTAAACAGGAAGAGCGTGGAGCATTTTAATGAAGTGGGCCCCGGCGCAGCCAAAGCCATGGTCATGTCTCTGGAGCCGGGAGAGACACCGGGCAAGACCAACGGAGGCAGTTACGCCAACGGGAATCCGGGCAATCATGCGGACGGCACCCATTATAAAGAGTGTCTTTCCAGACAGTATTGCAGGATGGTGGTGGAGGAGCTGGAGAGGACAGGGCGGGAAGAAAATTTCGCGGCCGCCGGACTTTGGGAGTGTCTGACACAGGAGGCAAAGGAAGCGGCTTTGAGGAGGGATTTCTCAAAGGTATTTCCGGAAATATGCAAGGATACTGTGTCCGGCAGAGGAGCTTATTACCGCAACCAGATAGAAAAGATGGTGGAGCTTGGGGTATTTCACAAGGATGAAGAAGGCAATTTCCATCCTTTGTCTCCCTGTGATGGGGAGGAGTTTCTTGAGGGAATCAGGAAAATATGGAAGCTGCCGGCGGGATTTACCACAGAATGCGGGAAGGGGCCCTTTCTCAAAAAGGATGCGGCATGTATATTATATGACGCCTATGGAGCCGGATTTGGTTGGGAGGAGTCGGACAAACCGCCCTATATGACGGATTACAATGGCAAAAATATAGATCCCACAAATCCTGATTTTGACGTGAATCTTCCTTCGGGGGAGACAATGTACTATCCTTTGACAGAGTTTGGCAGGGTGACGGATTTGAAGGAGCTGCCGCCGGACGTTCTTGCAAAGCTGGAAGTGGTGTATCGGTTGGGGCTGATGCGCTGTGAGGGCGGCATTGAGAGGGGGTCCCTGGAAAACGGCGTGCTTTTTCTTCCCAATACTCCGGTCACAAGAGAAAAGGCTGCAAAGTATCTCTATTTTTGTTTTGTTCTGGGACAAAAGGTTACAAAGGAAAATCATCGTGTTGACTGAAGGGGCCGCCAACCGCTTTTCAACACTTTCCCTAAATCAACAGTAGTTTTTTCTGGTTTTTCTATACAAAATGTACTTTTGCCCTGTGCATATTATCCTTATTTGGGTGAATTAGGGGTAATCATGTCTGGTTTTACCATACAATTCTTGAATTTTAGCACAGTAAAGTATTGTATGTACCCGGATTGCGGTTTTTCGGGTAAAGTTAGAATATTCCCAGCCTTTGGGTTCCTTGATCGGATGGTCAGATTTGGAGGTAAAGAAGCGATATGAAATTCAAAAAATGTGTAGAATACTACATAGCAATTGCGGCACTGGTGATTCTGGTGGTAGTGTTTGGTGTGCAGTCCATGGTGAGAAACAATCAGGCGGTTGGCTCCCAGAAGGACGGCGAAGAACTGAAGCAACTGCAACAGATGGATTATATTGCGTATGAATCCTACGGTGATACGAAGGCTTCATATTCAGTATTGTCCTCGGGGTATGCCGCAGACGGGATGAAGGGAACAGAGGCGTCCATCATCCTTACGCCCAAGGCCGCGGACACTGCGGGAGAAGGAGTACTTCAGACAGGGATTGCCGATTTCGACGGCGAGGCACTGGTCCTGAGGGAAAATGTAAACGCGCAGTGGACTTTCGATGTGAAAGAGGCCGGGCTATACAGCATCGTCCTTGACTATGCGGGGATTGACGGGGACGGCGCAAAGATTCAGAGACAGATATTGATAGACGGAGAACTTCCCTGTGCGGAAGCTACCAACGTGTGTTTCTATCGTTATTTTGTAGAATCGGGAGATGTGAAGATTAATGAAATCGGTGATGAAGTATGGCCGACCCAGACAGAAGTTTTGCTGTGGCAGACCCAGGCAGCTTTCGATTCCTATGGCTATCATCCTGAGCCCATGTATTTTTACTTCTCGGAAGGAAAACATACGGTTTCCCTGAATTATGTGGATCAGCCCATGGCCGTAAGGGAAGTACGTCTGGAAGGCAAAAAGGAAATTCCTGCATATCAGGAAATGCTGAAGGTTTATGAGTCAAAGGGATATAAAAAGGTTTCTCCTGGAGCGGGACAGCATATTGAGGGAGAGGAATCCGCATGGAGGAGTGATTCCATCATCAGACGGGAGAGCAACAATGACCCCGAGACTGTACCGTTTTCTCTTTACAACAGAGTCCTGAATACAGTGGGAGGAAACCGCTGGAATCGCGGTGAACAGAGTGTCAGCTGGAATTTCCAGGTGGAGGAAGCCGGACTGTATGAGGTGGCGGTTAAGACGCTTCAGGGCAGAAACGAGGGCATGCCTTCTTATCGTAAAGTAGAAATAGACGGAGAAGTGCCATTTCAGGAATTTCTGGAATATAAGTTTCCTTATAATAAGAACTGGTATGGAGAGGTATTGTCCGATGAATCCGGCGAACCTTATCTGGTATACTTGGAGCCGGGTGTCCATGAGATTACCTTGACAGCGCAGCTTGGCCCTATCTCTTCTGTAATTGAGAGAACTACCAATGACATATCCGTGCTGTCGGAGATTACAAGGGATATCACCAAGATTACGGGAACGGAACCGGACCCCAACTATGAGTACGATTTGTACCGACTGATGCCGGAGCTGTCCGGAGAGTTGGATGAGCTGGCTGACAGCATTGAAGTGTGCGCGGATATTCTTGCCGCCATTACCAATAAGACAACTTCTACGGAGAACAGTTATCGTGCCATTATTGATACGCTGAGGAATTTCTCTGAGGATGTGGACAGAATTCCCAGAGCGTTAAGTGAATTGGAAAATGCCCAGACCAATATGGGGTCTTACATAACCAGCCTGAAGGTTTCACCCCTTCAAATTGACTACCTGGAGATAAAGTCTCCTGAGGAAGAATTTGTAGTAAAGAATTCCAATTTCTTCCAGAAGTTTTATGTGTCCACAGTGAACTTCCTTATGTCCTTTGTAAAGGACTATGACGCAGTGGGTACTACAAAAGAGGACGGCGAGAATGTGGTTCTGGATGTGTGGATCGGACGTGGATCGGAATGGGGAGAAATTCTCAAGGAAATGATTGATGAGGATTTTACGCCCAAGACGGGAATATATGTGAACCTGAACGTCATGCCCAGCAGTCAGCTCACCACCGGGGGGGTCAATGTGCTGATGCTCTCCATCAACTCGGGTACTGCGCCGGATGTGGCATTGTCGGTGGATTATAATCTGCCTTCAGAATTTGCCTTCCGTGGGGCTTCTGTGGACTTGACACAATTTGATGATTATAAGGAAGTGGAATCCTGGTTCTATGACAACAGTATGGTTCCCTATGTATTCCGGGACGGGGTTTACGCATTGCCGGAGACCATGGACTTCACTGTAATGTATTACCGGAAGGATTTGATGCGTGAATTGGGTCTGGAACTTCCGGAGACATGGACCCAGCTCTATACGGATATTTTGCCCAAGCTGTATGAGAACAATATGTCCTTTAACCTGTCAGTGGATACTTCAGTTTCCTCAAGTTCGCCGGCGGCATTGAGAGGATTTACCATGATGCTTTTGCAGAATGGCGGTTCCTATTATACGCCCAACGGAAAGCAGAGCGCTCTTGGCACGGCACAGGCATATCAGGCATTTAAGTCCTGGACGGATTTGTACAGTCAGTATGAGGTGGATGAAGAGTCCAATCTGTTTACCCGTATGAGAACGGGAGCGACGCCTTTGGGTGTGGCGGGATATACGGAGTATATTCAGTTTTTGACTTCAGCGCCGGAATTGTACGGGCGTTGGGGAGTAACGGCAGTACCGGGTATCGCAAACCCGGACGGGACTGTTTCCAGGGAGACAGGGTCCGTATCCAAGACGGCGAACCTGATTCTGTCTCAGTCGGATAAGCAGGAAGCGTCCTGGGAGTTCCTGAAATGGTGGATGTCGGAAGACACACAGGTGAATTACGGAAGACAGCTGGAAGCGGTAATCGGGGAGTCGGCCCGCTGGAATACGGCAAACGTGGACGCTTTCTTCAGGCTTCCATGGAAGACCGAGGATAAGCTGGTGATTCAGGCAACGCTGGAAGATGCTCAGGAGCAGTATATTGTTCCCGGCGGATATTTTACCAGCAGGCATTTGATTAATGCGTGGAACCGTGTGGTTATCAACGATGAAAAGGCCAGGGATGCCCTTGAAGAGGCAGTAAAGGATATCAATAAGGAGCTGGATGTGAAGATAGAAGAATTCGGCTTGCAAGATGTAGATGTCATTCCGCAGGAGGGTCGAAAATGAAGCAGATAAAAAGTAAAGCAAAAGGGCCAATGAGCCAGATGGATCGTCGGAAGACGCTTGTGGGCTATATGTTTCTGACCCCTTTCCTGGTGTTGTTTGTAACCTTTACACTGATACCTATTTTTGTGGCCATGGGGTTAAGCCTGACCAATTATAACCTGATTCAGTCTCCCGGACTTGTTGGGCTGACCAATTATATGAACCTGATTCTGGAAGATGATGTATTTCTGACTTCCCTTAAGAATACGCTGTTGTTCGCTCTGCTGACAGGGCCTACGGGATACTTGGCTTCCTTTATGATGGCGTGGCTGATTACACTGATGAATAAGGGACGGGGGGCTTTCGCTCTGGCGTTTTACGCCCCCTCTCTGACCAGTGGTGTGGCAATGTCCACCATTTGGCTGATTATCTTCTCCGGTGACAGAAACGGTTATCTGAATAACTTTATGCTGAAGCTGGGAGTCATTCTGGAACCCATTCTGTGGACCAAGGATGCCAATTATCTGAAATGGGTTATTGTGATTATTTCTGTCTGGATGAGTATGGGTACCGGTTTCCTGGTGTTTCTGGCAGGTTTGCAGAATATTGACCCTGCGTTATATGAAGCGGCCAGGGTGGACGGAATGAAGAACAGATTCCAGGAGCTTCGTTATATTACCATTCCGATGATGAAGCCGCAGCTGCTGTTTGGCGCAGTGAACTCTGTGGTAAACGCTTTCGCGATATTTGATGTGGCGACGTCGGTTGCCGGTATGCCAAGTCCTAACTATGCCGCCCATACCATAGTGGCGCATCTGTATGACTACGCGTTTATCAGGATGAATATGGGTTATGCTTCTTCCGTTGCAATGATTCTGTTTATCATGACGTTTATTATAGGGCGTATCTGCTTCTATATATTCAGATCGGAGGATTAAAGAGGATGGAATCTATCATAGTACAGACGTTGACCGGAAAAAGGAGATTGAAAAAAGTCAAATTCGGTCATGTGATGTTAGTAATCGGAATGCTGGCGCTGGTTTGTTTTACCGCATTGCCCATGGTGGCTATGATATGTCGCGCGTTCATGCCTTTGGATGAGTTGTATCTCTATCCTCCCAGGATTATTGTACATAAGCCCACCTTTGCCAATTTTGCCGATTTGCTCAATTCATTGAATGCTTCGGATGTGCCCTTTACCAGGTATATATTTAACAGTATTATGACAACCGGTGTGACGGTGTTTCTGAGTATATTTGTATCCTGTGCGGGCGCGTATGGACTGGCCAAGTTCAAGCCGAAAGGTTCCGCAACCATTTTCGCTGTTATTACGGCTGCCCTGATGTTCTCTTCTTATGTGACACAGATACCTAATTACCTGATTGTCAATGGGCTGGGATTGGTGAACAGCTACTGGGCGTTGATTCTGCCCAAGATTGCGGTGGCGTACAACTTCTTCCTGGTGAAGCAGTTTGCGGAGCAGCTTCCGGATTCCATTTTGGAAGCGGCCAGAATTGACGGGGCGAAGGAACTGTATACTTTCTGGCATATCGCAATGCCGCTGTTAAAGCCGGCATGGAGTACATTGGCAGTGTTTTCTTTCGTCAGTAACTGGAATGATTATTTCTCTGCATTGGTTTACATCAATAAGGACGCAATGAAGACATTGCCCCTTGCGTTGCAGACGTTGGCCGGGGGCGCCGGTGTGGTTGCGAGATCCGGTTCCGTTGGCGCTGCGACACTTTTGACCACATTGCCAACCATTATTATTTTCTGTATCATGCGCGGCAAGGTAATGCAGACAATGACATATTCCGGAATTAAGAGTTAAGAGTTGGAGCGGAGGATGGATATGAAACGAAAAGTTTTTTCTATGAAATCAATAATTTCTTCGGCTCTGATAATGGCGGTATTGCTCTTATCTGTGGGAGGCGAAGCGCAGGCGGCGGGAAACGGTGTGTCTCTGGTGGCGAATGAAGAGGGACATTTTGATTCCATTCCCTCGGTCTATGATGTGGAGGCCACATATAAGAATCTGGGGGAATACGGAACTCTGAACCATGCGGAAGATCTCTTTGTGGATGACGACGACAACCTCTATGTGGTGGATACAGGAAATAACAGAATTCTGAAATTGTCCAGGGACGGAGAGGTGCTTGCGGAATTTAAAGAAGGGTTCGGGCAGGCGTTCAAGGGGCCCAAAGGGGTATATGTCCATACAGACAGAAGCATTTGGGTGGCGGATTCCGGCAATTATCGTATTGTGCGTCTGGATGAGGACGGAAAAGATATGGAAGTCTATTATAAGCCGGACAGCGCTCTGCTGGAGGAGAGCTTTACCTTCTCACCGGAGAAAATATATGTCTCGGTTACAGGGTATATCTATGTACTGAAGGGAACGAATCTGATGCTGATGGATTCTAAAAATGAATTCCGTGGGTATGTGGGAGCGGTGGCGGTTCCTTTCAGCTTGCAGCGAATGCTCATCAGGACGTTCGGTACGAAATCTCAGATTGAGAGGACGGTAAAAGTCCAGCCTTCCGCCTATAACAATTTTATGATTGCCTCCGATGGCATGGTATATGGTATTCTTGCCAACGAGAAAATGGGGCAGATTCGTAAGCTGAATTCGGTGGGAACCAATACATTCCCGGAACAGCCCTATGGTTTTGATATAACACTGGATGACACCAATTATCAGACATCCAGGTTCTCTGATATCAATGTCATGGATAACGGAATTATTACATTGGCGGATCAGAATACAGGACTTTTGTATCAATATAATCAGGACGGCGATTTGCTAGCAATGTTTGGGGGGACCGGCAGCATTAAGGGAACCTATACCAATCCCAACAGTGTGGTGTCTGACAGCACAGGACGTCTGTATGTTCTTGACTTTACCACGAATACGATTACGGTATTGGAGCCTACCAAGTTCATCAGCCTGATTCACGAGGCCGTATCCTTATATGACATAGGAGAGTATGCGGCGTCCAAGGAATACTGGGAGCAGGTATTGGCCATTGACTCCAACTACGCATTGGCGCATTCGGGGTACGCCAAAGTGCTTTACAAAGAAGAAAAATACAAAGAAGCTATGGATCAGTACTATCTGGGCAATGACAAAGAAGGGTACTCCAAGTGCTTTTCCGAGTACAGGCATCAGCTATTCCGGGAATATTTCGGCTGGATTGTATTGGCAGTGGTTGTGGTCTGCGGCGGCTTGTGGATAGGGTTTACCAGGCTGAAAGATAAAACGGATGCCATGGCGCACAGACTTGAGATGGGAGGATGGATAGAATGAAGATAATAAAAATGTCATTGTTGGTAATGTTCCATCCTGTGGTGGCTTTTTCCTATATTCAGAAGGAAAGAGAGCGTTTTCAGGCACGTCCCATTGTGGTGCTGCTGCTGTTGGGAGTGATTGTCAGACTGTTTTCTTTGCAGTTTACCCATTATCCCCTTTCCAGTATCACAATGCGATCTAACCTGGTGCTGGAAGTGGCGAAGCTGTTTGTTCCTCTGGTTTCCTGGGGAATCTGTTCTTACTTGATGACTACGATTCTGGACGGCGAGACATTGTTTCGGGAGTCCATGCTGGCGGTATCCTATGCGCTGACGCCTTATATTGTCTTTATGATACCGTTGACTTTATTATCCAGGATATTGGACACCAATCAGGCAGGGCTTTTTGGTTCCCTGGAGGCATGTATTCTGGGCTGGGTGGTACTGCTGACCATTATCAGCTTAAAGGAGATGAATCACTTTACGGTGGGGAAGACCATTATGATCGTTCTTCTCTCCATATTTACCGTTGCGATTCTCTGGGCTGCTGTGGCGCTGTTGTATTCCATCTGTACGCAGTTTCTCGATTTTGTGGGTGAAGTAGCGGTGGAGCTGAGGTATAAGTTTTAGGAACGGCAGTTCCTTTAAGTTCCGTAAGAAAGAGAAAGGAGCGGGTAGTTGGGATCATGAAGATCAAAAAGATAGAGGGAAGGTTCCCAGGGAAGCTGAAAAGGTTTCTTGGCTGGATGGCATTATCACTGTGTCTGTGGCTGGGAATGGCCGGCAGGGTTGAAGCGGCCGGAACCACATTGGAAAATGACAGGTATAAATTGGAACTGATAAACGAGTATTCGGAGGTACAGCTGACGGATAAGGAAACAGGGGAAATCTGGTCTTCCACCATGAACGATCCGACGTTTGATCTCTCAAAGGTCAAGGGAAGATGGAGCAATAAGATGCGTTCCCTGTTTACAATGAATGTGACGGATCTGCGGATAGGTGTGGGCAATGTCATCAGCTATGATTTGGTTGGAAATGAATACGCGGCAGCGCCCTATGAGACGGCTTATGGTCTGGGGGTTCAATATGACATTGTGCCGGCGGGAGTGAAGGTCTGTATTGAGTTTGCCTTAAATGAAGACGGATTCTCTGTGAAGGTGCCCAGTGAGAAGATTGAGGAATACGGTGCCTTCAGCGCGGTTTCCATAGATTTACTGCCCTTTTTCGCAGGAGCGGCAGATGGTCAGGACGGATATTTCTTTTATCCCGACGGCAGCGGAGCCATTATGCGCTTAGACGACCCTTCCCATGTGGGTGAGGCGGCCATGAGCTATAACATTTATGGCGACATTCAGAATAACCAGAATCTGAAGGGGCGATTTGAACAGGCGGAGGCTTCTGTCCTGCTTCCGGTATTCGGCGCAAATTATGGGAAGAAAGGTTTTGTTTCTTATATTACAAAGGGGGAGGAGTCTTCCCAGATTACCATTAATCCTTCCAGTATGGTAATGAAGGTAAATTTCATATATCCCAGCTTCCAGTTCAGGAGAGGATTTGATGATCCCAGAGTGAAGGGACAGTCGGTAAAGAAATATGATAATGAACAGTTGATGACGGAATACGAGGTTCATTATGAGATATTGCCTGAAGGAAAAGCACAGTATGCGGATATGGCAGTGGCATACAGAGAGTATTTGATGGCAAATGGCCTCATGCCCCAGGAGGGCAGGCATGGTCTGTCCCTTTCGTTGGATTTCTTTATGGGAGTCATAGAACAGGGATTGATACTGGATACTTTCCAGAATGTGACAAGTTTTGCGCAGGCACAGGAGATTTTGGAAGATCTGAAGAGCAGTGTGGACACCCCTCTGGAAGTCTCGCTGCTTGGATGGACCAAGTCAGGATATGGGACGGAGCCGAAATTCTTCCCTGCCAACAGTAAGCTGGGCGGGAATAAAGGCCTTACCGCTCTGGCAAAGTATACCAGAGAAAATGGAATTAACCTCTCTCTGGGGGCAAATTTCCTGACAGCCAGAGCAGATGTTTCGGGATATTCTCAGACAACGGATATTGTATTCCTTGGAAATTATCAGGTTTTGACCAATAAGAGGAGTTCTATCCGGGTGATCAGTCCGGACACTGCCTATGAAAATTATGAGAGTTTCATGAAGAAGGCACAGAAATATGAATTATCCGGATTAAAACTGGAAAATATCGGGGATATGTTGTATTATAACTATGGTGAGAGAAGTCCGGTGCTGGCATCAGAATGTAAGGAAAACTGGAAAAAGATGCTTTCCGAGACCAGAGATGCCTTTGGGAGCGTCACAAGTGAGGGGGGCAACCTGTATGTTCTTGCCTATGCGGATACTGTGACACAGATTCCCACGGAAGATTTGGGATACCAGATGACCACAAGCGAAGTTCCCTTTTATCAGATTGTGGTGCATGGGTCGGTGAGATATACGGGGGAGGCTTTGAACCTTTCCAGCGATGCGGAGAAGCTGCGTTTGAAATGGATTGAGTATGGTTATACCCCTTATTTTGAGATTACATATGAATCGGCGGAGAAGCTGGTCAACACAGATTATAATGAACTTTTTACATCCAGTTATAAGGACTGGAAGGATGATATTGTGGCGACCTGTCAGGAATTGAAACCCGCATGGGACGCGATACAGGACGCAAAGATGGTCTCCCATGAGAAGGTAGCGGAAAATGTCTTCTGTACGGGATATGACAATGGCGTGAAGATTTATGTGAATTACAATCAGCAGGCTGTTGCTGTTGGAGACATGGAGCTTGAGGCAATGAGTTGGGAGGTGAGCAGATGAAAACGGAACAAAACAGTTCTAAGGGACAAGTGAATTCCGGGAACGGGACTGGTCAGAAAGAAAAGAAAAAGAGCTTTATGACCATGCAGCGAAGAAACAGCCTGGAAGCGTTTATGTTTTTGTCCCCATGGATTATCGGAACCTGTCTGTTTTTTGTCAATGCGCTCATTTCTTCCGTGAGACTGAGTTTCAGTGATATTGTTCAGCTGAAGGGTTTTGTGATGGAATGGGTGGGAACGAAAAATTATGAGTACATTTTTATGTATGACATAAATTTTATGCCCACATTTGTATCCGTTGTAACCAACACATTGATTAATACGCCCTTGGTATTGGTGTTTTCCCTCATTATTGCCATGCTGATTAATCGGCCCATTCCGGGAAAAGGGTTTTTTAGAACCTGTTTCTTTATTCCTGTCTTGCTGGGAAGCGGTTATGTTATGGCGCAGCTTTTGGAGATTGACGCCACAGGAAGCGTGGGTGTGGGTATTGCGCTGCCCCAGGTGTTGCAGGAAATGCTGGGAAATACCATGGTGACGGCCGTGCAGCCGTTTCTTGACAGAATTACTTTGATTTTGTGGAAGTCAGGTGTGCAGATTATTCTGTTTCTTGCGGGATTGCAGGGAATTTCCTCTTCCCTGTATGAAGCCGCAAAGTGTGATGGAGCCACACAATGGGAAATGTTCTGGAAGATTACACTGCCTATGATTTCGCCTATTATATTGTTGAATTTCGTATACACACTGGTAATGTATTTCACGTCTTCGGATAATGACCTGGTGGGTTACATCCTGGGTCAGGTGTTCCAGAATACGCAGTTTGCCCGAGGCGCCGCTATGGGATGGGTATACTTCCTGTTTGTCTTTGTTCTCTGTGGAGTGGTGTTCGGTGTAGTGAGACTGGGTTCCAAGGCAAACGAATAAGTGTGTCAGAAATGATAACTGATAGTTCATCGCGGCAAAGCTGCGACATGGAGGTTAGTGTGGAATGAATGTGTTGACAAAACAAAAGGAGCATATGCGGGCGGCAGTGGTCAAGGGCAATGTTTCTCAGATGGCTGCGGCAAAGAGCAAGAAATTTGTGGTCAGGTTTTTCTATTACCTGGTGCTGTGCAGCTTGTCCTTTGTATTCCTGTATCCTTTTATCACTATGATTGTGACTTCCCTTATGTCAGACGCGGATCTGATTAATATTACTGTAAAATGGCTGCCCAGCGGTTTCCGGTGGAGTAATTATAAGATTGCCATGGAACAATTATCTTATCAGCGGTATCTTAAGAATTCCATGATTATCGCTACGGCCGCTACAATAGGGCATGTGATTTCCTGTTCTTTTATCGGATATGGATTCGCAAGATATAAATTTAAGCTGAAAGGTTTGTGTTTTGCGCTGGTTATTCTGTCCATGCTGGTGCCTGTGCAGACGATTATTTTCCCTCTGTACATTCAATACAGCAAATGGAGATGGATGGATACCTATCTTCCCCTGATTGTGCCTACTTTTTTTGGATATGGATTAAACGGCGCGTTTTTCATCTTCCTGTTCAGGCAGTTTTTCATGGGACTTCCCAAAGAGATGGAAGAGGCGGCAAGAATTGACGGCTGCGGCGCATTCAGGACTTTCTTCAAGATTATGCTTCCCATGTCCAAGTCCTCCATTTTGGTGGCAACGGTGTTGTCCTTTGTATGGCATTGGAATGATTATTTCGAGCCCAATATTTATATCAGAACGGCAGGGAAGCGAGTGCTTCCCAGCAGGCTGCCCGGTCTGTATGCCTTGATGGATACGGAAGATGCCATGGATCTGGTTATGGAGGAAGATGGTTTTACATTTAATAAGGCCATGTTGATGGCAGGAACTTTCCTGGTTATTTTGCCGGTGCTGATTGTATATGCTTTCTTGCAGAGAAAATTTATGGAAGGCGTGGAGCGTTCCGGTTTGACCGGTATGTAGTGTGAGAAGAGTTTCTAACTGCTCACAGCAAAGGCTGTTTCGCAGAGAAACTCTATGTCTCACATCGAGAAATGCCTAAAATACGGCATTTCTCATTTGGATTTGAGTTGCGGCGAAGCTGCGACATGGAGGTTAGTGTGAGAAAATGTTTTAAATTCTTAGCGCAGACTGCTGCGCTAAGGGCATCTGTGCATCACACAAAAATGAATATGATATAAGTACGTAAAACGTATTTATATAGAAAAAACAAGGAGGATTGTATATGAAAAAGAGAATTGTGGCAGCATTGATGGCTTCCGTTATGTGCCTGTCAATGCTGGCTGGCTGCGGAAACAATGACGACGGAACCCAGGGCGGCAATAGTGGAAGCAGCGAAGGCAGCTCATCCACTCCCGTCAGCAGCACACCTACTGAATCCACCCCTGACGCAAGTCAGCCGTCCGGTGGAGAAGAACCCAGTGGTCAGGCATGGGAGCAGACCTGGCCTGACGGACAGAAGATTACCTGGCTGGTGAGAGACGACAATGTAGATCCTGCGGATTCCCGTTATCAGCAGCTCATTGGGGTACAGAAGATTGAGGAAATGTTCCATGTGGACATTGAATTCATTATCTTCAACGGCAAGGCAGATGACGCAAAAGAGCAGTATCTGACCATGCTTACAACAGAACCTCTTCCGGATGTTATCAGTTATCTGAATGAGGAAATGTATAAGGCAGACGGTGGTATCACAGGCTTGAAAACAAAGGGAATCATTCCTCAGAGCCTGAATGAAATTATTGAGACCAAGATGCCCAATTTGTCCAAGATTCTGGAAGACCGTCCTGACATTGCAAGGGATCTTTCCGACAACAATGGTGAATATCTCTATTTTGAGAGAATCAATCCCTATGATTCCGCAGTGGATTATGTGGCTGCCAGCGATACAGGTCTGGTTATGAGAAAAGACTGGCTGGACGATGTGGGAATGGATGTTCCTACCAACATGGACGAATGGTATGACGTGCTGACAGCATTCAAGCAGATTGGCGCGGATAAGGTTCCTTTTGATGCTTATTCCAGCGGCATTATGCTTTTTGAGGCTGCTTACGGTATGACCAGCGGTATCTATATCGATCCTGATACAGGTAAGGTAGAGCATGGCGCAAGAACTCAGAAGTACAAGGAATATCTGGAAACCATGAGCAAGTGGTATGCAGAAGGACTTATGGATCATGTGTTTGATGAGAATGGTAAAGCGGTTTCCAAGGGCGGCGATGACAATGTTACAGGCGGTATTGCAGGAAGCTGGAAGGGTCTGGCAAACAACAATACCAAGTTCGGTGACAAGATGAGAGAAGCAGGACAGCCTCAGGTTGAGCTGGTGGCAGTTCCCTGGCCTGCAATGGCAGATGGTACTGTTTACACACCCAGAACCGTTTCCAGAAAGCAGAGAGAGACACAGATTATTACAGTGGACGCAAAAGCAGAGCCTGAAAAGATGGATGCAATTGCGACTGTAATGGACTACATGTTCTCTGAAGAAGGTTCTGAAATGCTGTGCTGGGGTGAAGAGGGCGTTACTTTTGTAAAGGATGACATGGGCAACAGAACTCTGACAGAGTATGGAAACGAGCAGCTGGAATTGCCGGGCAATACCGGAAAGCCTCAGCGTTATAAAATGTATGGCAACCAGAGCGGCGGTTTCCCTTCTTACGGATGCTTTGACGTGAACTCCGCAACCAGAGATCAGTGGTTTATTGATGCGGCTACCGTATGGGTACAGGCAAGTTTCGATCTTGGTTATCCCGGATGTATTTCTCTGACCGCAGAGCAGAATGAAAAGGTAAACGAGGGCAACTCCCAGTTATCCGATTACATTGCTGAAATGAAGTGGAAGTTCATCACAGGCCAGGAGCCTTTGTCCAACTTTGACACATATGTGGCAGAGCTGGAAAGAATGGGCATCTCCAATGTGGTTGCAGCTTACCAGGAAGCTTATGACGCATATCTTGCAAAATAATAAAATAGAAGATACCAAAAGTCTTTGCAGGTTTTTTGGTGTCTGAAATCAGACAATAGAATCCTCGCAGATTCAATGCGTGGGTTCTATTGTTATATATAAATAACCAGTAAATATTCTCCCGACGCCCAAATCAAAAAGTGAGAGCGAAGCGAACAGGAATTAATTTGCGAACAGGAATTGATTTGCGAAAGGGGGCGTCAGGGGAAGATTTACGGAACTTAAATGGAGGGAAAAAAGCATGACTCAAGATCAGGTAAAAAAAATGTGGGTTGCGGATCAGGGCGACGGGACTTATAAAAATCCTATTCTCTATACGGATTATTCCGATCCGGATGCCATTCGGGTGGGAGACGATTTTTTTATGATTGCTTCCAGCTTCAGTAATGTGCCGTCAGTACCAATTCTGCACTCAAAAGATTTGGTGAATTGGGAAATTATCAATTATGTGATGGAGCGTCTGCCTTTTGAGAGATATGACACACCCCAGTATGGCTGTGGCGCCTGGGCGCCTGCGATTCGTTATCATGAAGGGCTTTACTATGTATTTATTCCATTGCCTGATGAGGGAATTGTGATGTGTACCACAAAGGATCCCTGGGGAAAGTGGAGTGATCCCCATTTTATCAAACAGAACATAGGCTGGATTGATCCGTGCCCTTTCTGGGATGATGACGGCACTATGTATATGGTAAACGGTTTCGCGAAGAGCAGGATTGGATTTAAGAGCGCCCTTTATGTGTCTCCGGTGCGTGATGAGGGGGCGGGACTTGTGGCGTTTCCTGATGAGGGGGGATTTGTGTATGATGGTCATGCCACCCAGCCTACCATTGAAGGGCCCAAATTGTATAAAAGAAATGGGTATTATTACATATTTGCGCCGGCAGGCGGTGTGAAGCCAGGATGGCAGACCGTACTGCGTTCCAGGAAGATATTGGGGCCTTATGAGGAGAAAATTGTCCTGCATCAGGGTAATTCAAGGGTAAATGGCCCTCACCAGGGCGCCTGGGTGGACACGCAGAACGGTGAGGACTGGTTTCTGCATTTCCAGGACGTGGGGAGCGCAGGAAGGATTGTGCATTTACAGCCCATGCATTGGGTCGATGACTGGCCTGTAATAGGAGTGAATGAGGATGAGAATGGATGCGGGGAACCTGTGGAACAATACAGGAAGCCGGATGTGGGTGCCGTATATCCCATAAACGCCCCGGAGGACAGCGATTTCTTCCAGGGGAATACCCTGGGGCTGCAATGGCAGTGGAATGCCAATCCTTTGGAACAGTGGTATGAGCTGAAGGAAGATGGATTACGCCTGTTTGCCCAGAAGCAAGAGCCGGGGAAATTAATAAGTGAAATGGGAAATCTGTTGTTACAGAAATGGCCTGCGCCGGAATTTACCCTTACCGCCTGTCTGCGTTTGGAGGGGATGAAGGACGGAGATGCCTGCGGAATGCTGTCCCTTGGTAAGTATTGCGATAACCTGCTCATATGCCAGGAAAACGGAACAAAAAGCTTGTGGCAAATCATAGAGAAAAAGGGAAAACTATGGGTTGAGGAGAGCCGAAACAAACTGGAAGCTGTGGAGGGAGAAATTCTTTATCTCCGGATGAAAGTCACAAATGCGGAGAAAATCTCCTGGGAAGTGAGCCAGGATGGAGAAAACTACCATTCCGTAGGGCAGGCTACAGAGGCGGAGGCCATGCCCGGAGGCTGGGTTGGCGTGAAAGCCGGTCTGGCGGCCATCCATCAGGGGGAAAGTCTCGGCGGTTATGTGAAAGTGGAATATTTTGTGTACCAGAAATAAAAAAGGAAAGTAAGAAAAGAGGAAGTTATAGAAATATTGACAGCGGAAGGATATTTCAGCTGCGAACTGTATGGGTGATTTCCTTTCCTGGAAAGAGTATCGAAGCCCAGAGACAGGAGGCAATATTGCACGGGGGAATGATTTTGATAAATTAAGAAAAGATACATCAATCGGTTGGACAGTAAGAATATAAATCTGAACAAAAAGAAAGGAACAAAAAAATGAGCGGACAGAGAGTATATCACAATCCGGTGCAAAGAGGATTTTTTCCGGACCCTTCCGTAATTCGTGTGGGGGATGATTTTTATATGGTCAATTCCAGTTTTCAGTATTTTCCTGCGATTCCTGTTTCTCATTCAAGGGATATGGTTCACTGGCATATCATAGGACATGGGATTACCAACCCGGAATGGCTTGATATCAGCGATATAAAGGATTCCCATGGTATATGGGCGCCGGATATTTCCTATGTGGACGGCAAGTTTTATATTTTTGCTCCACTGCGGCTGAACGGAGATGGAAGCCGGGGGAAGAATGTGCTTCGCAGGCAGCTTGTGATGGTGTCCGACAAACCGGAAGGGCCTTATAGCAAGCCTGTATGTCTGGAAGTGGACAGTATTGATCCGTCTCATTTCGTGGATGATGACGGAAAGAGATATGTAATTACCGCCAGGGCGGCACAGGCAGTACCATTGTCGGAGGACAGTCTGAAGCTGGCTGGAGAGAGCAGAACGGTCTGGGACGGAACAGGGGAGCGCGCGCCGGAAGGACCTCATGTATTTAAAAAGGACGGTTATTACTACGCTATGGTGGCGGAAGGCGGTACAGGGTATGGGCATGGAATAAATGTGGCCAGAAGCAAAGAATTATTTGGCACATATGAGAATTCACCCTACAATCCCGTGATGCGTCAAATGAATCCCGATGCGCCGATTCAGAGATCCGGACACGGAAAGCTGGTTCAGGATCAAAATGGTCAATGGTGGTGCTACTATCTGTGCGGCAGGCCAAACGGCGGAAGATATACAACGGTGGGCAGGGAAACGGCAATGGACCCGGTGCAATGGACGGAAGACGGCTGGTTTACCGTGAATGAAGGGAAGGGGCCAAGTCTGGAACAGAAGGCGCCGGATTTACCGGAATGTATTTTTGAACGAAATCTTTATGATGATTTTGATGGGGATAAGCTGAATCTGGAATGGGAATTTGTCAGGACGCCGGACAACGGCTCCTGGTCTCTCACAGAGCGTCCCGGCTATTTCAGAATCTGGACCAGGGATGGTCAGCTGAATGAGATCAGGGCAAAAAACACTCTGCTTCGCAGGGAACAGGAATTGTCTTATCGTGCTGAGACAAAAGTGGAATTTTATCCTGACAGGGACGGGGAACAGGCGGGACTGACTTGCTATTACAGTACGGCCACTTATGCAAGGTGCGCAGTCTGCTATGAAGGAGGCAGGAAGCTTCAGCTTGTGATTAACCGCAATCAGGGAGAGGAGCTGATTGCCGAAGTGGACGGACTTGCTGAAAGCGCAGTTTACATAGCGGTGGAAGTGAATGGGTTAGTCAGGAAATTCTTGTACTCCTATGACGGAGCGGCATGGACGGAAGTGGGGACTCTGGAGAACTGCGTGTATCTGTGTGACGAAGGTGTTCCGGAAGACAGAAAGCGTCATACAGGTACATTGGTGGGAATTTATGCCAATAATGGCGGCTGCGGCAGCCGAAAGGCTGCGGATTTTGATTATTTTAAATATGAGGACGGAAAATAATCCAGAGCGCACGATGTGACTTTGGGGCGGCAAAAGCAAGAGAAGATGGGGCTGTCGCATTAAGGGTTATGGACACTGGATATAGGTATGCCTGATTACCGGACATCCTGTATCCTGTGTAAATTTCTTAATGTGACGGCTCCATTTTTATGCACAGGGGAAGGTAAATCTTCCCTGCTTGATTATACAGAGGCGCCAATACAATATAGGGTTCAGACCTGATAGCGCCAAGTGGCTTGCGGATGTTTTGTTTCTCCAAGAGACGGCGTCCGGGGCATGGGGGGTTACGCTCGGCTCGGGCAATGCCTTTGGTCTGAGGGCGCCTTCCTGTGCTGTCACGTATCCCCCATGCCCCGGACGCCTGTGTTTGCGAAAGTTTCACAAAACAGGTACTTGGTTTGACGCCCCAAAATCATTCTTTTATGCAACCTCAACTTTTTGTGCCTAATAAGTTGTGCCAACAGATATACCATTTGGCGCGGTATTCTGGACCTTTTGTAATATCACTTGCGGTAATACAGGCGG